>JAZDGD010000012.1:0-39709 GCA_043807255.1 Patescibacteria group bacterium | reverse complement strand
TTTTCGTTTTCGTCTTGTCTCGCGAGTAGCTTTTTTCTTGGGTCTACGGTTCTTGGGTTCTCAACCCTAGGACTTGGACTCTTGGAAAAAACGTATCCCCGTCCTTCTGAAAAGGAGGACGGGGATTTTTTAATGATTCGTGTTATACTATTTATGGCAGTAGGTGAATATGCGGACGATTAAGATTATCCGCTACCGAACCCAATTTATATATTTGTCCAGAACATTTTCGGCTAAGGCTTAAAATGGCGCGATATATATAAGTTAAAAAATAAAGCTATTCGGTGTAAAACGTTAGAGCATTTTAGATGCTGAATAAAATACAGCTTCAAGAGAATTCGAGAAGCAGTGGCACAGAAGACGTTTTATGCATTACTGACTCGGACGGCAACCTCAAGATTTTCAAGGTGGATCACGATGACAACGAACGATGGCTCAACAGCAACTATGACAATCCCGACAACCTCTGGAATCTGAACAACATTTTCGTTTTCGTCTTGTCTCGCGACTGGTTTTATTTTTATCAAACCCCGTTATTTGGACGGGGTTTGAGTTATAATTTTTCTAATCCATCCGCCAAGCATATTTCCAATTTCATTCAGCTTTTCGGAAATTACGATGTATTTTTTATTATCCAGTAATTTTATCTCCCACGCGACTTCCAAAAAGAATTTAAGCATGTCCAAATTGTTTGATGCTTTTGATAAAATGGGTAATTTTTCTCGTCCAGATAAATAACTGGCAGAAAACAATGATCCAATTATTTCGATGAACAATGAATCGATTTTTAAGCCGAGTGAATAACGAGAAGTTTTGGGAAAATTTTGCAGATATTCGTGCCAGAGCTTGTAAATTTCAATAAATCTCCGAATAATCGGAACCGAACTTCGTTGGGGGGGGGTATTATTAAAAGAATTATTTTTATGAAAATTCAATTGACTCATAATTTTGAGGATATAATTAATATTGATAATTTATTAATTGCTTGGCAAGAATTTAAGAAAGGCAAGGGCAAAAGAATTGACGTGGGAGAATTTGAAATGAATTTAATGGATAATATTTTAAAGCTTCGTCACGACTTATTTAATCATACCTACAAACACGGAGATTATCAAGCGTTTAACGTTTGCGATCCAAAACCAAGAAATATCCATAAGGCGACTGTGCGTGACAGAATTTTGCACCGTGCTGTCTATCGAATTTTGTATCCGTTTTTCGATCGAATTTTTATCAGCGATTCTTTTTCGTGCAGAGACGACAAAGGAACACATCGAGCAATTAATCGATTTAGACGATTTACATATATCGGCACTAAAAATAATACATGTACTTATTGGATACTAAAATGTGACATAAAAAAGTTTTTTGCCAACATAGATCATCAAATTCTTCTAGATGTTTTACGTGTTTATGTTCCTGACGATAATATTATTCAACTATTGAAAGAAATCATAGAAAGCTTTTCGTCTATACGCAAAGGGGTTGGCTTGCCCTTGGGCAATCTAACTTCTCAATTATTTGCGAATATTTATATGAATGAACTCGATAATTTTGTTAAACATAAATTAAAGATAAAACATTATATTCGTTATGCAGACGATTTTATTGTTTTGCATACCGATAAATTGTATTTAGAGAATATTATTTTTGATATCGCAAAATTTTTAGAAGAAAGATTAAAATTGATTTTACATCCCGATAAGGTTTTCATAAAAACCTTATTTTCGGGAGTTGATTTTCTGGGTTATGTGAATTTGCCACATTATCGAGTTTTACGCACCAAAACGAAGAAACGAATGTTTAAAAGAATAAATAACAAAAATCTTCAATCGTATTTAGGGATTTTAAGTCATTGTAATGGGTACAAGTTAAAAAATAAACTGATTTGTGGTATAATTTAGGTATGGACAATAAAATACATTTGTCGGTTGTAATACCGGCGTATAACGAAGAAAAAAGAATTGCGGTAACGCTTTTAGATATAGACAGATATTTGTCACAACAAAACTACCCGCCCGCAACGCCTTCGCGTAGCGATGGCGGGCGAGGTAATTACGAAATTATAGTTATTAGCGATGGGTCAAAGGACAATACAGCTATTGTGGCCACAAAAACAGGCGAATTAATTAAAAATTTGAGAGTTATTGACAACAAAGAAAACCACGGCAAAGGATATGTAACCAAACAAGGCATGCTCGAAGCAAGGGGTGAATATCGATTGTTTATGGATGCTGATAATTCTACAAAAATTGATCACCTGGATTTGTTTTGGCCAGAATTTAATAATGGTAATGATATTGTGATTGGATCAATTGAGGTTAAGGGATCTAAGATTGAAGAGAAATCAGCTTGGTATAGAAGATTTTTGGGGAGAGTTTCAAAATATATTATTCGAATTGTTGCTGGTCTTTGGGAAATAAAAGATTCACAGCGTGGATTCAAGTGTTTTAATCAAAAATCAGCAGAAGCAATATTTCCAAAACAAACATTAACGCGCTGGGGTTTTGATTTTGAAATTTTAGCATTAGCCAAGAAAATGAAATTTAAAACCAAAGAAATGCCAGTCGATTGGCACAATCCAGGCGAAAGCAAGGTTAAATTAAGTTCTTATATTAAAACCTTTGTTGAGCTTTTAAAAATCAAGTATAATTTTATAACCAACAAATATAAGATAAATGAAATTAAATAATTTAAAGAAAACTAAATTGTCTAGTGGTTCCGAATTAAGACAAGACCTTGTTAGTGGGGATTGGATGATTATTGCAACTGGTCGCGCTAAAAAACCGCAATTTTTTGCTAACAAAAGTGAAGAAAAATTTGAACAACCAATTTCAGAATGTCCATTTGAAGATCCACAATCGTCTGGCCATGAAGAGCCGGTTTTGATTTATTATAAGGACAATAAAAAAATAAAAATTAAAGGAGCAAAAAAATTAGTCAAAGATTGGAGTTTGCAGGTTATAAAAAACAAATATCCAATGTTGGTTCCCAGTGGTTCATTTGAAGTTTGTAAAGAGGGGCCATATAATTTAATGCAGGGCAATGGTTTTCACGAGGTAATTATTACCAGGGATCATAAAAAACATTTAGCAATAATGCCCATAGAAAACGTCGAAGAGGTCATAAAAGCATACCAAGAAAGATATTTGGCATTAATGGATCATCGTTTTGTAAATTATATTTTCATATTTCATAATCATGGTAAAGAGGCGGGGGCAAGCATTCCTCATCCGCATACGCAGTTGGTAGCTATGCCGATTTTACCAGCCGATACAAGAAGGAGTTTAGATGGCGCGAGGAAGTATCATAATGAAAATAAAAAATGTGTGCATTGTGAAATGATTGAATGGGAGAAGGAAGAAAAAAGATGCATATTTCAAAACGAATATTTTGTAGTTTTTGCGCCATTTGTGCCAAGAGTAAATTTTGAATTAAGAATTTATCCACGCAAACACCTTTCAAATTTCGAAAAAATAACTGAAATAGAAATAAAATATTTGGCCGAAGCACTTCAAAAAGCATTGTATGGCTTATATAAAGGATTAAAGAATCCTGCTTATAATTTTTTTATTCATACTGCACCCTGTGATGGTAAAGATTATGGATATTATCACTGGCACATTGAAATATTGCCAAAAACAAATACTTGGGCAGGATTTGAACTTGGAACGGGCGTTGAGGTATTAACAATTAAACCAGAAGAGGTTGCTAAGTTTTTGAGAAAATTTATTTAAAAATATGAAACCATTAATCATCGCAAATTGGAAAATGAACCCGTCGTCTTTAGGGAAAGCAAGAAAACTTTTTGGGGGTATCAAAAAAACCATTAAAAAAGCAAAAAACGTGGAAGTTTTGATTGCCGCCCCGTTTATTTGGTTGCCATTTTTAAAAAAAGCAAAACTATGTGCTCAGAACTGTTTTTGGGAAGAAAAAGGACCATATACCGGAGAAATTAGCCCCAAAATGATTAAAGACATGGGAATTGAATATGTAATTATTGGGCACTCTGAAAGGAGAAATTATTTTAATGAAACAGATGAAATAATTAATAAGAAATTAAAATCTGTGTTAGGCGCAGGATTAATTCCGATTTTATGTGTCGGAGAAAGAAAAGGGGAAAACGCAGAAACGGTCATCGAAAATCAATTAAAAAGAGATTTAGATGGCATGCCAGAAGAAGACAAGAATAAAATAATTATTGCTTACGAACCGGTCTGGGCAATAAGCACCAGTGGCGGAGAAATTTGTTCGGCTGATTATGCTAAACAAAAACTTGATTTTATTAAACAAAGATTCAATGGGAAGATAATTTATGGCGGAAGCGTAGACAGTAAAATAATCAATGATTATCTTGGTGTCGGATATGAAGGAGCATTAGTCGGCGGGGCGAGTTTAAAACCAGAAGAATTTGTGAAAACCATACAAGTTATTTAAATAATGAAGAAAATTAAAAGTTTAAAAAAGATTGACGTTAAAAATAAGCGCGTATTAGTACGCGTTGATTTTGATGTTCCGGTCGATGAAAAAGGAAATGTTTTAGATAATTTTAGAATCAAAAACAGCTTATTGACCATAGAATATTTAATTAAACAAAAAGCAAAAATTATTTTGATTTCGCACCTTGGTCGACCACGGGGAGAAAAAAATAGTAAAATGTCCTTAAAGCCGATTGCTGAAGAATTGGGAAAATTATTAAATAAAAAGATTTTATTTTCAACTGACATTTTAGGGAGAAGGGTTGAGGACAAAATAAAAAAAATGGAGTTTGGAGATATTTTGCTTTTAGAAAACCTTAGATTTTGGAAAGAAGAAGAAGAAAACTCGTCTGAATTTGCTGAAAAATTGGCGAAATTGGGGAACATTTACGTTAATGAAGCGTTTGCTAATTCTCACAGGGAGCATGCTTCAATTGTTGGCATTCCAAAATTTTTACCATCAACGGCGGGATTTATTTTAGAAAAAGAAATTGAAGAATTAAACAAAATTTTAAATAAACCGGAAAAACCATTGATTGCAATTATTGGTGGAGCGAAAATGGAAACAAAAATAAAAGTAATTAATAAATTTTTAAAAATTGCAGACAAAGTTTTGGTTGGCGGGGCACTATCAAATACAATTTTTGCCAGTCAGGGCATTTCTATGGGCGAATCAATTATCGACAAAGATTCTTTTAATGAAATCAAAAAAATAAATTTAAATCCATCAGCCAGTGGATCAAAATTATTTTTACCTCTTGATTTGGGAATTTGGGACGGCAAGGGCGTAACATATAGGGACGTTGCTCCCTTAGAATGGTACGAAAAAGCATTAGACGTCGGGCCAAAAACAGTCCACCTGTTCAGTGATTTGATTTTAAACTCAAAAACAATTGTTTGGAATGGTCCTTTGGGGCTGATCACGCAAAAACCATTCGATATTGCCTCCAAGGAACTAATTGAGGCAATTGATAAAAGTGGGGCATATGCAATTGTTGGCGGGGGAGACACTAATGCCTTCATAAATGAGAATAATAAAGAAAAAGTCTTTGACTGGATGTCCACTGGCGGTGGCGCAATGTTGGATTATTTAAGCGAAGGCACTTTGCCAGGAATTGAGGCACTGAGGAAATAAATAATGAATAAAGTTTGGAAAATAAATAAAAAGGCGCCTAAAGAATTTTTAGAGAAATTTCCGGAATTTTCAAAATTAACTCTTCAGTTGCTTTGGGACAGGGGACTTAAAACTCAAAAAGCAATTGATGAGTTTTTTAGTCCCGACTATGATCAAGATTTGCATGATCCGTTTTTGTTAAAAGATGTCAAAAAAACCATAAAGCGACTCGAAAAAGCGGAAAAAAACAATGAAAAAGTAGCGATTTTTGCTGATTACGATGCTGATGGAATCTGTGGCGGAATCATTCTGCATGAAATTCTAGAAGTTTATAATATTAAGCCAGAGGTTTATATTCCCGACAGGAACGCTGAAGGATATGGACTAAATTTAAAATCAATAGAAGATATTTCAAAGAAAAAAATAACCCTTGTTTTAACTGTTGATTGTGGAGTTACTGATGTTGAAGAAGTGGCATTAGCAAATAAACTAGGCATTGACGTAATTATTGTTGATCACCACGAAATTCCTGCCTCATCGGCAGGCAGGCCCAAATTACCAAAAGCATTTGCAATTATTGACCCAAAACAAAAACAATGTAAATATCCATTTAATGAATTGTCTGGTGCTGGAGTGGCATTCAAATTATTGCAAGCAGTACGCATTACAAAAAAACTCCCAATTTCTTGGGAAAAATGGTTATTGGATTTGGTAGCGATTTCAACTGTAACGGATTCCATGCTTTTATTTGGCGAAAACAGAACGCTTGTAAAATATGGACTAATTGTCCTGTCACAAACAAAAAGATTGGGATTAAAGATTTTAATGGAAAAGGCGCGAGTGACGGGGAATCTAACTACATACACCATAGGATTTATTCTTGGTCCGAGAATAAACGCCGCTTCTCGTGTCGATCATGGTATCGTCGCCTTTGAATTGCTTCTAACTAAAAATATCGCTGAAGCAGACAGATTATCACAACAACTTGAAACTCGGAATCAAGAAAGACAACGACACATGGAAAGAATTATTAAAGAAGCACGAGAAAGAGTGAAAAAGGATTCAAACAAAAGCAAGATTATTTTTGAAGGAGATGAAACATGGACATCGGGATTAGTGGGGTTGGTTGCGCAGAAATTAAAAGATGAATTTTGGATGCCAGCATTTATTTGTCAGTTGTCTAAAAACCATGCCGTTTGTTCGGCGAGAGGGGGAATTGCTGGTTTTGACGTAATTAAAGCGCTGGATGAATGTAAGGAGTTGTTAGATGAATATGGTGGCCATCCATTTGCTGGCGCGTTTAGAGCGGATGTATGTAACTTAGAAAAAATCAAAAAAATTCTAGAGAAAGTTGCCGAAAAGAAGATAAAAAAAACAGACATGACAGCATTTTTGAATATTGATGCGGAAATGATTGTTGATGATTTAAATTGGAAGGTTTTTGATGAAATTGCGAAATTTGAACCATTTGGAGGAGAAAATTCTAGGCCATTGTTTTTACTTAAAGACTTAAAGATTAATGGCATGAGGAATGTGGGCTCGAAAGAGAATCATTTGAAATTGTCGTTGGAAAAAGAAACCGAAACCGGCACCAAAAAATTCGGTGCAATTGGCTTTAATTTGGTAGATTCTTGTGATAAGATAGAATTAGGAGACAGGGTTGATATTGTGTTTGAAATGCTGTCCAACGAGTGGAATGGCAACAAAGAATTACAATTAAAAATAAGCGATTTAAAAAAGATATGAAAACAATTATTTATACAGACGGGGGGAGTAGGGGGAATCCAGGACCAGCGGGGATTGGGATTGTTTTTTGTGATGAGAAGGGGAAAGTGATTAAAGAATATGGAGAAAAAATTGGTAGAGCAACAAATAACGAAGCGGAGTACGAAGCGGTGATTTTTGGATTACAAAAAGCAAAACTTTTATTTGGCGGGAAAAAAGCTAAAACGATGGAAGTTGAGATTAGAACCGATAGTGAGTTTTTGGCCAGACAAATGAATGGTCAATATAAAATTTTAGATAGAAGAATTGAACAATTGTTTTTGAAAGTTTGGAATTTGAAGATTGATTTTGCAAAAGTTGCATTCATACATATTCCCCGTAACGAAAACGCCGACGCCGACAAATTAGTAAACAGAGCATTAGATTCAAAAGAAAAAGAAATCAGTGGTCTGCCGGGCATTTGACACGATAATTAAAACTTGTTACTATATTTTTGTTGGGTAAGCGAGATGATCGCTCCGTCGCGTCAAACGCGATTAGGGGAGGAAAGTCCGAACACTCGTCCGATGTAACGTCGGACAGCAGCTTAGTGGATAACGTCCACCGTCCGTAAGGATAGGGATGCGAACAGTGACGTCCTAGAACCCTAAAGGGTTCGGACGCCCGTTCCGACGAAGTCGGAATTAGGGCGAATTCCATAGTAATATGGAAAGTGAAACGGCTAAATTCCTAGGTGGGTGCAAGAACAAGTACCTTCGATAAGAACTCAGGTTAAAATCTATCACTTTTATAGTGACCTGGCCCGAGCGTAGTCGAAGGCAAGGTAGTTCGCTTGAATCCGACAGCAATGTCGTGATCAGACAAATGATCATTGAACCGAGTCAGACTCGGTAGACAGAATTCGGCTTATTGCTTGCCCAACGTCAAAGAATCTCAATTAAAAATTGAGGTTTTTTGATTGAAAAAAACATAAAAATGCGATAGAATGGGGGTAATGAAGAAATCTGAACTTATATTTGGTGCCTTGCTTGTTCCGGTTGATTTTTTTATGCTCACCATGGCCGGTGTTGTGGCTTATTTTTTACGCGTAAGTCCGCTGGTTTCTCAATGGAGACCAGTACTTTTTTCTTTAAGCTTGCCATTTGAAAAATATTTGTTTTTAGTTCTAATCGTATCGTTCTTTGGTGTCTTAATTTTTGCGATTTCTGGACTTTATAACATCAGTGTTCAGAAAAAATTATTCAAAGAATTTTTACAAATCATTGTTGCAATTTCGGCAACGGTGTTGGTAATTATTCTTTATATCTTTTTTAATCAAGCACTTTTTGATTCTCGATTTATTCTTCTAATGGCCTGGATAATAGCAATAATTTTTGTTGGACTGGGTCGTTTTTTCGTTAAGAAACTTCAAAGATTTATGGTTGGCAAATATAATGTTGGAGTTCGAAATGTAATTATCATCGGGGAAGACAGGCTAAGTAAAAGGGTTATTGAAGAAATAAAAAGAAATCCTGACCTTGGTTATAGAATAGTAAAAATATTTTTCGAAACAACTTCTGAAGAAATTAAGAATTTTATTTTAGATAATAATCCGCAGATCGATGAAGTTATTTTGGCCAGTCCGCATTATGAAAGAAGCGATGTTTTAGATCTTTTAGATTTTTGCGAAGAACAACGTATTGGGTTTAAATTTGTGCCCAATCTTTTTCAAGCGCATACCACGAACGTAGAAATGAATACTTTTGATGGAGTGCCATTAATTGAAATAAAAAGAACCCCGCTTGATGGATGGGGGAGAATATTAAAAAGGTGGTTTGATTTCTTTGGTTCTTTGGTCGGTTTGATTATTTTGTCCCCCGCGTTTTTGGTTCTTGCGATTATAATTAAATTAGATTCAAGGGGTTCGGTTTTGGTTGGGCTAAAAAGGATTAGTCAGCGACAAGAATTTAAACTTTACAAATTCCGATCGATGATAAAAAACGCCGAAGCAGTCAAGGAACAATTACAAGAACAAAACGAACGCAAGGATGGTCCGTTGTTCAAAATGAAGAATGATCCGCGCGTAACAAAATTTGGTAAAATTTTAAGAAAAACACGACTAGATGAGTTGCCACAATTGATTAATGTTTTAAAAGGAGAAATGAGCTTGGTTGGTCCAAGGCCACATCAGCCAGATGAGATAGAAAAATATGAAAAACACCACAAAAAGGTTTTATTGATTAAGCCAGGGATGACGGGCATGGCACAAATTAGTGGGAGTTCGGATTTGCCATTTGAAGAAGAGGTTAAACTAGATACTTATTATATTGAAAACTGGAAATTGTTAAAAGATATTTATATTTTATTAAAAACAATAATTGTTTTATTTAAAGATAGATCGGCCTGTTAATATGAAAATAGCATTAGTACATGATTACCTGAATCAATATGGTGGAGCAGAGAAGGTGTTGGAGGCGTTTCTGGAAATTTTTCCCGATGCGCCGATTTATACTTTGCTTTATGACAAAAAAATTGTTGACAAATTTTTTCCCAATAAAAAAATTAAAGTTTCATTTTTACAAAAATTGCCATTTATCCGCAAGCATCATCGATTATTTCCACCATTGATGCCCTTGGCAGTAGAAAGATTAGATTTATCGGATTACGATATTGTGTTGTCTGATTCAGCTGCATTTGGTAAGGGAGTAATTACAAAACCAGATACTTTACATATTTGTTATTGTCACACACCAATTCGTTATGCTTGGGACGATAGTCATAAGTATGTTCGAGAGTTTAGTATGTTCAAATTGGCAAAATTTTTTGTGCCAATTTTTATGAATTATTTAAGATTGTGGGACAGAGAAGCGGCGTACCGAGTTGATAAATTTATTTGTAATTCTAGTTTTGTGGCACAAAGAATTAAAAAATATTATAAACAAGAATCAGAAGTAATTCATCCGCCAGTTGATACAGAGAATTTTGGAATAAAGAAAGTCATTGATGGGGCAAGCCCCGCAAAAAGCGGGGTAAACTATTTTTTAATGGTTGGACGACTTTTGCCATACAAAAGATTCGATATGGCAATTGAAGCATTTAACAAGTTAGAATTGCCGTTAAAGATTATTGGCAATGGTCCGGAAATGAGGAAGTTAAAGAAAATGTCGAATTGGAACATAGAGTTTTTGGGCGAAAAAAGCAATCAGGAATTAAAGGAATATTATCAAAATTCACGAGCATTAATCTTCCCTCAAGAAGAGGATTTTGGAATTGTCGCCCTAGAGGCAATGGCCTGCGGGAGGCCAGTTATCGCCTATAGGGGCGGAGGCGCGTTGGAGAGCATTTTAGAGGGCAAAACGGGCGTATTTTTCGATGAACAGACCGTTGGGTCGTTAATCGATGCGGTTAAGGGATTTGATGGCCTCAAATTTAATTCAGGGGATATTTATCAACATGCCTTAAAGTTTGATAAAGAAAATTTTAAACAAAAAATCAAAGAATTTATCGATAAAAATTATAAAGAATTTAAGAAATAAAACTACGACTTGCGAGGTCGTGGCATTCAGTGTAAAATTAAGTTAAATATGGCTGACATATATCATGTCCTGAATAGGGGCGTAGATAAACGCAAAATATTTCTTGATCAACAAGATCATTTAAGATTCATTCATGATTTATACGAATTTAATGATAACAGAGTTATCGGTTCTACGTCTGATCGTTTTAAAGCATCCAATAAAGACAACGACCTCGTAGGTCGTAGTACTAAACAGCCAAGAAAACCAATGGTGAATATTTATGCTTTTTGTTTAATGCCGAATCATTTTCATTTATTGCTCGGTCCGATTATTGAAAATGGAATTTCAAAATTTTTGAGAAAACTAGACATGGGATATGCCAAATATTTTAATATAAAACATAAACGTAAGGGTGCTTTATTCGAAAGTCGTTATAAATCAATTCTAATTAGTAAATCCAATCATTTTTTAAACCTTCCATATTATATTCATCTTAATCCTCTTGATATGGAATTTTCAGAATGGCGAAACAGAAAAATAAAAGATCACGATAAAGCAATAAAATATTTAAATAATTATAGATGGTCTAGTCATTTAGATTATTGTGGCAAGAAAAATTTTCCATCGGTTACAAACAGAGAATTATTATTAGATGTATTTGGTGGACAAGAGAAATACAAGAAAGATATAAATAAATGGCTGGAAGAAATGAAAATAGACAATATAGGAGAATAATGCCACGACTTGCGAGGTCGTGGCATTATGGTGTAAACATATAAAATTATGACTATTGGAATTGATATTAGGGTGTTGGCAAAAGAAGCGAGGACGGGAGTGGAAGATTATCTAATTAATTTACTATCGAGATTGTTGTTAAACGGAGCTAACAACCCTGCCAAGGACGGGGTAAAATATAAATTGTTTTATAGTGGGTTTAAAAAACTTAAACTCGATTATTCTTGGTTTAAAAATAAAAACGTTAAAATTAAAAAAATCAGAATTCCAAATAGAATTTTTGATTTGATTTTGAGATTTGTTAAATTTCCAAAATTAGACAAAATTCTAGGCGGCGTGGATGTTTTTGTTAGTCCACATTTTTTAATTACGCCCTTGTCTAAAAAAACTAAACGAATAATGATTTTTTACGACTTATCGTTTTTAAGGTTTCCCAGGTTTTTTTCTTGGCAAAAAAGACTATGGCATAGATTTATGTTTCCCGGAAAACAGGCGCGAAAAGCAGATTCGATTATTGCGATTTCGGAATCGACAAAAAAAGATCTAATTGATTTCTATAAAATTGACCCCTCAAAAATAAAGGTTATTTATCCCGGCATTGATGAAAAATTCAGGCCGATAAATCAAAACAATATTAAATTATTAGAAATATCAAAAAAATACGGCCTGTTCGCCGATGAGGCGAATTCATGTATTGATTTCGTATTATATTTTGGCACGATTGAGCCAAGAAAAAACATTTTGGGATTAATTGAAGCATTCGAAGAAGTTAAAAAAGAAAAACAAGGGAAAGTTTTGGATGTCAATTGGCAAGGATTCGAGGGCGTGGTTAGGGGACACAAAGATGAAGTTTGTGACTTTTCAAAATTAAAACTAGTTATCGCTGGAGCAAAGGGGTGGCTCTATAAAGAAGTCTTTGAAAAAGCCCAAAAATCAGAATTCAAAGACGATATTATTTTTACCGGATTTGTTGAAGAGGACGATAAATTGTATTTATATAATTTAGCTAAAATTTTTGTTTATCCAAGTTTTTTTGAGGGATTTGGCTTGCCGCCGTTAGAAGCAATGGCCTGTGGGGTGCCAGTAATTGTTTCCAATAAATCGTCCTTGAGTGAGGTTGTAGGCGATTCAGCGATTATGATAAATCCAGAGAATCCAAACGAAATAAGTTGGGCAATAAAAGAAATTTTAGAGAACAAAGAATTGGGCGATTATTTGAGTAAAAGGGGGATAGAAAAATCTAAACAATTTAATTGGGACAAAACAACTAAAGAAATTTTAAAATTATGCGAATAGGAATAGATGCTAGGTTCTTTGGACCAAAAGACAAGGGATTTGGCAGGTATGCGGAAAATTTAATTAAAGAAATGGAAAAAATTTCAAACAATGAAATTGAATTTTTTGTTTTTTTACGCAAAAATAGTTTCGACGAATATAAACCACAAAATAAAAGTTTTCACAAAGTATTAGCTAATTATCGATGGTATGGGATTAAAGAGCAAGTCTTGTTTCCCTTGCAATTAAAAAAATATAAATTGAACTTAATGCACTTTACGCATTTTAATGTGCCGATTTTGTATCGTAAAAAATTTATAGTTACGATTCATGATTTAATTTTACGTTATTTTCCAATACGCAAAGGTATCAAGTTTTGGGTATATAAAATTGTCTTTAAGCGTGCAATCAAAAATTCAGAGAAAATAATTGCGATTTCAGAATATACAAAAAAAGATATATTAAAATATTATCCTAGTGTTAATGAAAATAAAATCAAGGTAATTTATGAAGGAATTAGCTAATCAATATATTTTATACGTTGGCAATGATTATCCGCACAAAAATTTGGAGCGGTTAAAGTTAGCGTGCGAAAAAATAAGGCAAGATGGATTAAAATATAGTTTAATTTTGATTACGGGATTTGTTAGCGAAAAAGAATTGGACGATCTATATAAAAATGCGAGTTTGTTTGTTTTTCCGTCTTTGTACGAAGGGTTTGGTTTACCGCCACTAGAAGCGATGAAAAGAGGCGTGCCGGTTGTTGCTTCGAATTTAACCTGTGTGCCAGAAATATTGGGTGATGCAGTATTATATTTTAATCCCTTGAACGTTGATGATATTGCAGAAAAAATAAAAACCGCCCTAATCAATAGGGAGATACGTGAAGAATTAATCAAAAAAGGGTTCGAACAAATCAAAAAATATGATTGGTCAAAAATGTCTCGCGAAACATTAGAAATTTACAAAACTATCCAAGATTGACTTTGATTTTTTTGGTTTTGATTTTTTCTGATTTAGGAAGACGGACCGTAAGGATTCCGTTTTTAATTTCTGCTTTTGCTTTGTCGACATCAACTTCCACTGGGAGAATAACCGATCTAGAAAATGCTCCCCAATAAAGTTCCTGATAGTAATAATCTTCGGTTGTGATTTCTTCTTCTTTCTTTCTTCTGCCACGAACCGTAATCATGTCGTTGGTAAAACTGATGTCTATGTCTTCTGGTTTTACTCCGGCAACAGTTGATTTGATTACAATTTCAGTTGGCGTTTGATAAACATCAATGGTTAACTGTCCTTCCTCGCCTTCGTCGGCATCTTGAAGCCAGCTTTTGTCTTCTTCAATGGTTTCTATTTTTTTTATCGACTTTGGTTTTCTGGTTGTTGTTTTTGGAGTGATATCTGGTTGTTGTTTTATTGTTGTTGTCTCTTCTTCTTGTGGTTCTTCGTTGACCTTTTCTTCTAAATCATCGCCTGTTGATGCGCCAGTTAATTTTTCAAAAAATGATTTTGCCATATGAGTATTATGCGAATCTACAAATTCTTATTCGAATCTACGAATATTCGTTGATTCGGATACAGATTCGTATCATTCGGATATTATTTTTTTATAACTTGCAAACTGATCTAAATTTATTAATCTTTTTAAACATTATTGAGACCATGATCGCCCCTCCAAGAAGTAGTATAAAAATTAAACCATTTCTTTGGTAAGCCTCGATTTGTTCGTTTATATTTAATATTATAATATAATTAAAAACCGAATGCAATATTGTTGCGGCAATTAGTCCACCAAAAACTAAAGTTTTTCTAAATTTTGATTTTCGACAAAATGATGCCGCCAGAAAATAGCCCACAATCGCAGAGGCGAGTACGTGCAAGAGAGTTGCACCTAAAAATCTGGTAGTTATAAATTCTATTGTTTCGCCAATAGGAATTTTTAAAGGAGAAATTTTTGTTAAGAGATAAATGTTTTCGGCCGCAGCAAATCCTAATGCGGAAATTATCAAATATATCATCGAATCAATTGGTTCATCGAAGCTGGGATTTTTTAGGACACCAAATTTAACCACGAGATACTTTAACAGTTCTTCAATAAAAGCAAAACTAATCACTAGAAGAATTATTTCTCCAGCCAGGGAAAGTTCCCCTAAACCAAGATAAACTCCTTGTTCCAAGAGTGCAGCAAAAACAATTGCCATTGCTCCTAATAAAAATATTTTTACAATTAATTTATTTGGTTCGGGGTGTCTATCTTTACGTAAATAGAACGCCAACCAAATAATTGATGGCAGGGGAGCAAGTAAAATGCAAAGTAAAAGTTTCATCATTTTTTAATTTTTGGCCACTCAGAAATTATGAGTGCGTTTTTTTGTTTATAATTCATCTGCCAAATTGATTCAGTAATAAATGGCATAAATGGATGAAGAAGTTTTAGATTTGTTTTCAAAATTTCATTAAGCAAATATTGACTGGTAAGTCGTTCTTTTGGATTTTCAGACTTTAATCGTGCTTTGTTTGATTCGATAATTTTGTCGGCAAAATTGTGCCAGAAATAATGATAAATTTTTTCTGCCGCCAAATAAAAGGAAAAATTCTCCATGTCCTCAGTCACATTTTTAACTAATTTTTCTAAATCAGTTAATAACTTTTTGTCATTTTTAGAAAGATTTGGTTTTTTGAGGATTTTATCTTTCGAAAACATCTGTATAAATCTATTTACGTTCCATATCTTGTTGGCAAAATTTCTATATCCACGAATTTTCTCTTCAGAAATTATCGGATCATTGCCTGGCGCATTGCCAATGATTAATGATATTCTAAGTGCGTCGGCGCCATATAGATCAATAACTCCCAATGGGTCAATGGCATTGTCTTTTGATTTTGACATTTTTTGTCGGTCTTTATCTCTAATCAGTCCGTGCAAATAAACATTTTTAAACGGAATTTCGTCTGTAACATAAACGCCAAACATAATCATTCTTGCTACCCAAAAAAATAAAATGTCCCAGCCGGTTTCTATAACTGATGTTGGATAAAATTGTTTAAAATCGTTTGGTTTGCAGTTTTTTAAAGTAGCGAACGGCCATTGCCCGGAAGAGAACCAGGTATCAAAAACATCGTTTTCTTTTATAAACGAGTCACAATTACAATCCATATTTTGACATTTTTTTATTGGTGGAGTTTTTTCAAAATGCAAAATTTCTTTTCCGCATTTGGCGCAATACCAAATTGGAATAGGAATTCCCCAAACAATTTGTCGCGAAATATTCCAGTCGCGGATATTTCTCATCCAATGATAAAATATTTTTTCGAACTTTTTAGTGACAAATTTAACCTTGCCAGACTTCACCGCCTCTACGGTTATGTCACGTAATGATTTTTTGCCATTCTTGGGACAAGAAGTCATTTTTATGAACCATTGTTTTCGTATTAGTGGTTCAATTGTGTTTTTGCATTTATAACAAACAGAAACTTCGTGTTTATAATCTTCAATTTTTTCTAAAGCATTGGCTTGTTTTAAAATTTCTATTGATTTTCCTCTGGCTTCTAAAATTTTCATTCCCTGTAATGCTCCGCCCAGGGCATTAATGCGTCCATCCCATCCGATAATTTGATAATCGGTTGGCAGAGAATGGCGTTTTCCTATTTCAAAATCAGTCGCATCGTGAGCGGGGGTTATTTTTAACGCACCAGTCCCAAAATCCTTATCTACCATTTCATCACTAATAATTTTAATGGTATTTCCGTACTTTTCGCGATTATTGATTAATGGATTGGTAATATGTTTTCCAATAAAATTTTTGTATTTTTTGTTTTGTGGGTGAACTGCAATAGCAAAATCCCCGGGGATGGTTTCTGGACGAGTGGTTGCAACAACGATAAATTCAGAGGGATTATCAACTAAAAAATATTTTACATAATATAATTTATCGTTTTTTTCTTCCCAACCAACCTCTAAATCAGAAAGTGCGGTTTGGTGTTTAGTGCACCAATTAACAATTCTGTTGTCTCTATAAACTAATCCATCGTTATACATTTTTTCAAATGTTTGGTAAACGGTTTTAATAATTTTTGGATCAAGCGTAAACATTTCTCGTGACCAATCACAGGAAGCACCCAATGCTTTGGTTTGATTTTCCATTCGCGACTTATTGGAAAGAGTAAAGTCCCAAATCATTTTATAAAGCTTTTCTCGACCGTTTTCTTGTTTCATAATCTCAAAACGGCTAGTTCCCATTTTTTCCAATTCTTTTTCAAATACAACCTGTGTTTCAAATCCGGCATGATCAGCTCCCGGCAACCACAACGTTTTAAATCCGCGCATTCTCTTGTACCTTATCATGACGTCTTCGATAGCAACAACCGATGCGTGTCCCAGATGAAGTGAACCGTTGGCGTTCGGAGGGGGCATAATAATAGAAAATGGTTTTTTGTGCGTTTTTGGCAATTTGTCGGGATTAAAAAAATCGCCCTCTTCCCAGAGTTTGTATATTTTACCTTCAACCTCTTTCGGATCGTATGCTTTTGGAATTTCCATATACTACAAATTACAAATTATTACAGATATACAAATATTATCTCATTTTTAAAATTTTAAGACAATCTTAAATTGGTATTTGCAATAATTGATGAATATTTTTTTGTTGCCTTGTTTCGATTATAATATCCAGCCATGGCAATCATTGTGCCATTGTCCATACACAAATTTTTAACCGGAGTTAAAAATTGAATTTTTAATTTTGAATTTTGAATTTTGAATGCAAACTGTTTGCGCAATTCTTCATTCGCGGCTACTCCGCCGGAAAGAATAATGGTTTTTGCTTTATATTTTTCCACCGCCTTGAAAGTTTTAGAAATTAAAACATCGATTATCGCTTGTTGGGTTTCCCTGCAGATTGCGGAAATCATGTTGGACGTCGGACGTCCAACATCGCGAACCAAATAAAGCACTGCCGTTTTTAATCCCGAAAAACTAAAATCAAAATTATTTTGATTCATCATTGGACGTGGTAATTTGGGGATTGCCTTGTCCGCCGTAGCTTTAGCGAAGGAGGAGGATTTCCATTTTTCGGCTTCTCGAGAAATGGCTGGTCCTCCCGGATATTCAAGTCCAAGTAGTTTCGCTGTCTTATCAAAACATTCTCCGGCTGCATCATCTCTTGTTTCGCCAATAATTTTATAGCTTCCTATTTTCTTCATTAAAATTAACTGTGTATGTCCTCCGCTTACCAATAACGCAATTGCAGGAAAGGTATTTTTAGAAATTAGAGATTTGGATTTAGAAATTCCATTGCCGAAGGCAATGGTTATGTGTCCCTCGAGGTGGTTGATAGGCACAATGGGAATATTGTATTTATACGCCAACGCTTTTGCAAAATTAACCCCAATTAAAAGTGAGGGGATTAGACCCGGGCCAGAAGTGACGGCAATTAAATCAATATCTTCAATCGTTTTATTTGCCTCTTTTAGGGCGGTTTTTAGACATGGTCCGATATTTTTTAAGTGTTCTCGCGCGGCTAAATTTGGCACGACCCCGCCAAATGGCGCGTGAACCTTAATTTGAGAGGACACAACATTGGATAAAATATTAAAAACAGGACCGGTTTTTGTTGGTTTTGCCTCGATTATTGCAATTCCTGTATCATCGCAACTTGTTTCAATGCCCAAAATAATCATGTTTAAACTCTATCAAAAAATCGCCTTTTTGGCAATTTTATGATAAAATAAAAACATGAAAGTTGTTTTGGTTTTGCCAGCATATAACGCCGAAAAAACATTAGAAATGACCGTTAACGATGTGCTAAGGGGGATTGTTGATGAAATAATCCTGGTTGATGATTTTAGTAATGATAAAACATTAGAGTTGGCCAAAAAATTAAATCTAACAACACATAAACATGAGAAAAACAAAGGATATGGCGCAAACCAAAAAACTTGTTATAAATTAGCATTGGAACGAGGCGCAGATATCGTAATTATGCTTCATCCGGACTATCAATACGATCCAAAATTAATTAATTATTTTGTAAATTATATTAAAGACGGTTATTTTGATGTAATGCTCGGTTCAAGAATTAGAAGCAGAAAAGAGACCTTGGCAGGCGGTATGCCAAAATATAAATATTACTCTAATCGAATGCTTACATTAATCGAAAACGTAGTTAGTCAACAGAATTTATCTGAATGGCATACTGGTTATAGGGCTTATCGCAGAGAGGTCTTAGAATCTATTGATTACAATAAATTTTCTGATGATTTTGTTTTTGATACGCAAATGCTTTTTGCGATCATAGAAAAAGGTTTTAAAATTGGTGAAATACCTGTCCCCGTAAGATATCTTCCCGAAAGTTCTAGCATTAATTGGTACAGAAGTATCCGCTATGGTTTGACCACCCTGAAGGTGGCTGGTAAATTTTTTTGGAAGAGATTATTTAGTAAATAATCAATGGAAAACAAAAAAATAAAAATATTATTAAGTATTGGCGTGGTAATAATAATTACTATTTTTGCCATTAGTTTGTTTAAAAACATTGCCTATCCTTTATTGTGGAACGATGAAGCTTCGACTGCTATGTTTGGCAGGCGAGTATTGCAATATGGCTATCCCAAGGTTCATGACGATAAAAATTCACTATATCTTTGGAGTGATCAGAATCACGATGTTGGCACAAGAAGTAGTGGTGATGTTTATATCGCAGAAGGTTGGACACAATATTATTTAGCAGCCATTGGAGATTCTTTGGCCAATCAGTCCAATGATGTATATGTAAAAACAGCAATGTTGCGAATCCCTTTTGCTGTAGCCGGATTTTTGGGCATAATAATTTTCGGATTAACTATTGGGTTGTTTTTCAACAAAAATAAAAAATGGACGCTAATAGCTTTTTTTATTTTTGAACTGTTTTCAATCTCGTTAATTTTACATTTAAGAGAGGTGCGTTATTATTCCTTAGTCATATTGTTTGCATCGATTATTTTTAATGTTTATGTAAGATACGTAATACTAAAAACTTTAAAATATAAACATTATCTTTGGGCGATTTCTTTGTTTGTTGTGTTGTTGTTTCATACGCATTATCCAATTGCTGCTGCTTTTATGTTGGCATTGGGGATACATAATTTAATCTTGGCGTTTTCAAAATGCGAAAAAAAATTATCAATATTTGTGCGTGAATTTTTTAGACTAGCATTGCCATTATTTATATCGCTTATTTTTATTGTTCCGTCTTTGGTGTATTTTAAGACATTCGTTACAACCAAGGCAATAACCCAACAATATGTTCTGGATTTCGGTGTTTATGTTCGCAATGTTGTTTTGGCATTGTCTTTTTTTGCGAAGTTTGAGTTCTTGTGTCTATCGATTTTTCTGAAGATTATAAGATTTTTATTGTTTCGCAATAATCAGGACAATAAAACCACTAATAACGAAATTCTTATTAAGGCGTCTAATTTTTTGACATTATTTTTCTGTATTTATATTTTGGTAATAGCGCGTAGTCTTTATATGTTTGAACGTTATATTATTGTTCTGCAACCAGTTTTGGTGAGCATTATTCTATTGGACATTTTGTTGTGTTGGCGCGTGTTTCATTGTATTTTTGTTGCGGGATCTTATAGTAAAAGGGCTATGTTAAAAATGTTTCTTGTGTTGATTCTGATGGCCGTCGGATTAAATTTGATCCCACAAATTAAATTAATTAAAGGTCATTTGTATGAAATGACCCATCAATATAAAGGCGTGCTTGATTTTGTTGTTCCGCATATACAAGAAAAATATAGCGATCCATCAAAAATCATTATTGCCACTGGTTATGAAGAAAATTCTCTTATGTACTATTTAAACAGTAAGGTTATTATTGGATATGTTGGTAATAATTTGGTCGAGGACAGTAAACTACAACCAGACATTATTGTGCATCGTAAATTCTATCCAACATATATAGACATTTTTAATGATTTTTTAAGCAAAGCAAAATATCAAAAAATAAGTTTTCCGGTTTTTGATTATCCTGTTAACAACATCCCCGAACTTAATTATATGGCAAGCCATCTTTTCAAAACCAAATTGACGGATATTGATGCAGAAAAATTAGACATATATTTTAAAGAATAAAAAACCATGATTGAATTAATTAAATCAACTTTTTATAACGAAAAATTAACCAAAGAAAAACTTTGTAAGTTTATAAAAAAAACGAAGCGATTGTCTATTGGAAAACATTGCGCTGATTTTGAAAAATCTTTTTCTTTGTGGCAAAATCGCAAGCATGCGGTAATGTTTAACAGTGGAAGTTCTGCTAATTTGGCATTAATGCAATCCCTGGTAAATCTTAATAAAATTAAATTAGGCGATAGCGTTGGATTCTCTGCGGTAACTTGGGCGACCAATGTCATGCCTCTTATAACCATGGGCTTGAAGCCCGTACCCATTGACATAGAATTAGATACTTTAAATATTTCTTCGAAAAAAGTAATTGAATCGTACAAAAAACACAAGTTCAAGTGTTTATTTGTTACAAATCTATTGGGTTATTGTGATGACATTGACAAAATAAGAAAGTTTTGTAAGGGGAATAAAATAATTTTATTGGAAGACAACTGTGAGTCTCTGGGCTCTGAATATAAAAAGAAAAAACTTGGCAATTTTGGACTCGCTTCAACATTTTCCTTTTATGTTGGCCATCATTTATCTACCATTGAAGGCGGAATGGTTAGATCTCATGGCTGGGATCGCCACTTGTCCTCTTTTGAACGAGATAAAATTAGAAAAAAACATAAAATAAATGAATTTTATGGAAAATATGCTTTTTACGACATAGGATATAATTTGCGACCGACCGAAATACAGGGTTTTCTCGGCAACGATCAGTTGAAATATCTAGACGTTATGATAAACAAAAGAGAAGAAAACTACAGACAATTTGAAAAAATATATTTAAATCCAGATTTTATAAAAATAAATAATCCAAACTTAACTAAAATTTCAAATTTTGCTTTTCCTCTGATTTGTAGAACCCAAGCCATCAGAGATAAGCACGTGGACAAAGCGAAAAAGGCTGGCATTGAGATAAGACCAATTGTTGCGGGGAACATAAACAATCAGGTTTTTTTCAAAAAGCATGTAAAAAATAAATTTTATTTATCCAACACAGAAAAAGTACATAATCATGGGTTTTATTTTGGCAATAATCCAGATATGACGAAAAAAGAAATCAGTAAATTAATAAAAACCTTTTCTTAAATGCAAAAAATTTTAATTATTATACCTAGCTACAATGAAAGCGAAAACATCATCAAATTGATTGATGCTTTGTTTGCAGAGAACTTAGGTGTTGATATTTTGGTGGTGGATGATAGTTCCGACAATACGGCTGATCTCGTAAGGGATAAACAAATCGGAGAAGATAGGCTTTTTCTTATTAAAAGGTCTAAAAAAAGTGGTCGTGGTACGGCCGTACTCGAGGGTTTTGAATTTGGACTTTCCGGGAAATATGAGTTTATAGCTGAAATGGACGCCGATTTTTCGCATGATCCCCGCGAGTTTAAGTCTCTTGTTGCTGTCGCCGAAGAAAACGCGTTGGTTATAGGGTCTCGTTATTTAAAAAAAAGCAAAGTTGTTGGCTGTTCTTTTGTGCGGAGAATTTTTAGTAGATTTGCTAATTCTTATGCAAATATTGTTTTAGGGATAGGCATTCACGATTACACTAATGGTTATAGAGTGTACGGCAGAAAGGCATTGGAAAAATTGGATGTAAATAAAATAAAGGGCAGTGGATACATGGTTCTTTCGGAAATTTCATATCAACTATACAAAAATGGAGTGAAATTTATTGAAGTGCCAACTACGTTTGTAAATCGCAAAAGAGGAGCGTCTAATTTTTCTATGAAAGAAGTAAAAGAAGCATTTGTTTCCATTTTAAGAATTCGTTTTAGTTAGATTAAGTTATATAAAATTTTTAACGCAAATGAAATTGTCACGTACAAATATTATAATTTTTATTCTATTTATTTTTTTATTTGTTTTGCTTTTTTGGAATTCATTTTCTGCTCCATTTGAGCGCGACGAAGGGGAGTATGCTTATTCGGCGTGGCTGTTGAGATCTGGGGGCACGCCTTATCAGGATTCATTTTTGCAAAAACCACCACTGATTATTTATACTTATTGGTTGGGGCAAATGATTAGTCCGCTGGCGGTCTGGCCTCCAAGAGCATTGGCAGCGATTTTCGTATTTTTAACATCAATTTTAATTTATTTGATAGCAACAAAAGAGTGGGGGAAAATTGTCGGAACATTTTCAGCTTTTTTGTTTTTGCCATTAATCAGCTTTCCTCCTCTGTCTCCATTCGCCGCAAACACTGAAAAATTTATGATTTTGCCCATAGTGGCACTGTTGGCCCTTTTCGTCTATTATAAAAATAGTCGAAAATCTTGGCCATATATTTTGGCCGGCCTTTTCTCGGCGTTGGCAATTTTTTATAAACCCATATGTTTACCGGTAATTCTTTTTATAATCATTTTTTGGTTATTTAAACTTTATCGTTCTGTTGTGCCGAGAAAACTTTTTATTATCGCGAAGCCGATTTTATTGATTGGTATGACTGCCATTGTTGTGGCGATTGTATTATTGGTTCCGTTTTTTAAGGTTTGGCACAACTTTTTCCAAGAAGTTTTTATCTTTAATCTTTCTTATGTGAATGCCTTTGTAAATCCTTTGGCTAATTTCGGCGGTTATTTGCTCACGTTTTTACATTATTGGTGGATTTTGTTATTTCTTTTGATCGGGTTATTGTTTAAGAGACCCAAAAATATTCTATATTATTTTGTATTATTATTCGTTCTTTTGTTGACGGTGTTTTCAACCCCCAGCGGACTTGGTCATTATTATTTAATTTTAATGCCCTTTTTGGCTTTATTTTGTGGGGCTTCGTTTGGTTCTTTTTTGGAATCATCGACTGGTAAGCAAAAGGCCCTAACTACAATCATTATTTTGCCGATTGTCCTTTTAATCATGCTTTCTCCGTTTCAAAAACAATTTTTTATGAGCCCGCAAAAACTTTCGGAGTGGGTTTATGGAACCGTTAATCCGTTTGGAGAGTCACAAGAAGTGGCCAGTCATTTGGCTAAAATTACCAATGTAAATGATTTTGTTTTTGTTGCCGGATCTGAACCGCAAATTTATTATTATGCCCAAAGAAAAAGCCCAACTCGTTTTGTAATTACTTATCCGTTTAATTTGCCAACACCCTACAAAGAACAATATCAAACAGAGGCGATGAATGATCTCGAAAAAAATTTACCACAAGCGATTGTTGTTTCTCAAAGAAATCTTAGTGGTCTCTGGTACCAGGGTAGTCCTGAAATTTTTATAAAATATTTAACTGATCTTACCTCCAAAAATTATCAGGTTGTAGGGGGATATGTTTGGGACAATATGGGTGGTCATTGGCAAGAGCCAATAAGCACTGAATTAATTCAAAATGCCAGTTTATTATTGTTAGCCAAAAACAAATGAACGATCAATCCTTACAAAATTCACATCACTTAGAATGCATTAAACCATTTATTTGGATAGTGGTTATTGGTTTTTTGTTGTATCTACCGACTTTATTTTTTGGTTTTACATATTTAGATGACAATGTGTTGATTTTAGATAATTATCATTTTCTTCACAACATTTCTAATATTTTTGAGGCATTCAAACAGCAGGTTTTTCATATTCAAAGTTCGCCAGCTTTCTATTATCGACCAATGCTTACTATTTCATATATGCTCGATGCTCAATTTGGCGATGTTTCTTCGTTTAGATATCATTTTACCAGTCTAATTATCCATCTTATCAATGCTTGTCTGATTTTTTGTTTTTTTAAGAAATTAAATTTCAAAAAAAATCTTTCTTTCTTCTTCTCAATTATTTTTGTCGTTCATCCGGTCTTAACTCAAGCCGTTGCTTGGATACCGGGAAGAAATGACTCCCTGATGACCTTATTTGTTCTCGCTTCGTTTATATTTTTTATAAAATTTTTGGAATCCAAAAGATGGAAAAATTATTTTTTTCATCTTTTGTTCTTCATTTTTGCTCTTTTTACAAAAGAATCGGCCATTTTCTTTCCGATTTTAATTGTTTTTTATTTTTATTTTATTCGCAAAGAAAAATTATCGTGGAACCATAAATGGAAATATATTGTTGGTTGGATTTCCAGTTTGGTGTTTTGGTTTATTTTACGGCAGGGCACATTAAAAGTAAGCGCTTTAAATCAAACAAGTATTTTTGAGATGATAAGGTCAATATTTGTGAACATTTTAGGAATTATTCCCTATGTTGGCAAAATCATTTTTCCTTTTAATCTTTCGGTCTTGCCAATTATGAAAGATACGACTTTTATTTATGGAATCGTTGCAATAATTTTATTGTTTTTGGGACTAATTTTTTCAAAAAACAAAAAATACAACTTAATTATTTTTGGCCTGGTTTGGTTTCTCGTGTTTTTGCTACCGTCGTTTATCAGGCCAGATGATCCTGCTTTTTCTGACTTTATTGAACATAGATTATATTTGCCATTAATTGGATTTTTTATTATTTTATCAGAAACTTGGTTCATAAAAAAGATAGCCGATAATTCTAAAAAATTATTAATTGTTGGATGCATAATTGTATTCGCTTTTTCGGTGGTTACATTAATCCATAGTCAAAATTTTAAAGATCGAATAAATTTTTGGCAAAATGCGGTTAAAAATTCGCCACACTCTCCGTTGGCACATCGCAACATGGGGGCGATGTATTACTTGGATAAAAATTTCGACAAGGCAGAACAAGAATATTTAAAAACAATAGAAATTAACCCCAACGAAACAATGGTCCACAATAATTTGGGATTAATCTATATGAACAATAAAGATTTTAACGGGGCGGAGCAAGAATACTTAAAAGAAATTGAAATCAATCCGTTTTATGAAAATGTTTATTATAATTTTGGAATATTGCGATACAATGAAAAGAAATTTGATTTAGCCGAAGAACTGTGGTTAAAAACAATCGATATAAATCCAGAATACATTGATGCTTATTATGCATTAACCGTTTTGTATCAGGAACAAAAGAAATATGATCAAGTTAATTATTATATAAAAGAACTCGAAAAAAGGGGAATTAAGGTTCAGTAAAAAATATTTTCAAGATTTAAAAAATCCCACCATGTGGGGTTTTTGATTTATTTATTGATTTGCAGAATTTATTTTGGATTACCTTGTTTGACAAGGGCATCGATCCATCCCTGAATTCTAAAACAATTTTTACGACCAGACGAAATCAACCTTAACGTCCCGTGTGGCAATAAGTTAAAGGGACGTTTTCCTTGGCTTGACTTACTGACTTGTCGAACTATATGAAAACGACGTGATTCAATTTTGGTTATTTGTGACCAAAATTTTATTGCTGTTTTTTCGTCTGTGGTGGGATAAAGATGAATTGTAACGCGAAATTTATTTGTATCGGCCTTAATTATTTCTTTTAAAAAACGAATAAATAATGCTATTATGTGTGGGTTGGAATTAACAAAACAAATTTCCGGTGTTCTCTTTTGTACCTCAAATTGATACCCTTCTGACCAATATAATGCTGTGCCGATTAATTTTAAGTTATATTTTGAAAGACGATCAATCTCTTTTAGTGATTTTTTTCTAATTATATTATTTTCAATGTTGATATTTTGCGTTCTATGAAAATTAAATTCTAATAATTGTTTTCTAGCTACTCTGCCTTTTTGCTCAAGGATTTTTTGAATATCAGATGACAATATTAAGTTTTTAAACCAGGAACTAAGAGAACTTTTAGAAACATTTAAAATTTTTGCTATTTCGCGATAGCTTTTTCCCGTTAAGCGTAATTTTATGGCTTTTTGATATTGAGGATGCATATAGCGCTACCGGGAATTGAACCCGGATTGATAGATTGAAAATCTATTGTCCTGACCATTAGACGATAGCGCCGTACGTATTACACATTACTGCTTACTATTGGTGTATTAATATTAGTATATCAAATATATTGATTTTAATCAAGAAAAGGAGTAGAATAAGAATGTTGCGAAACGTAATAAATTTGTAAGCAAATTTAAACGTTTCAGCAACGTTGAAATTTTTGAAAAAAATTTCTTACGTTGCGGGATTAATACAGTGGTAGTATGCGACCTTCCCAAGGTTGATGCGCCAGTTCGATTCTGGTATCCCGCTCGTGCTTGCCGAGGTAGCTCAGAGGTAGAGCGACGCTTTCGTAAAGCGTGGGTCGTGAGTTCGATTCTCGCCCTCGGCTTTTTCTTTTAACTTTATTATTTTTAAGGTATAATGATAAATACGATGACAATTCAAGATAAAATCGAAGATTTAAAAATTAAGACCCGTCAGATGGCGGACTGTCTTTGATTTAGAAAATAAAAAACACAAGATTATCCAATTAGAAATCTTAACTCAAGAAGAGGGTTTTTGGAAGGACAGTCAGAAAGCAGCGAAAACAAGCAAAGAATTAGCAGAGCTAAATGAAGAAGTTAATATTTGGAAGGGTCTGGAAAAAGATTTAATTGAAATAAAAGACGAATTGATGTTGTCTGCGTGGGAAGAAAGATTTAAAAAAGAAGAATTTAAAGCACTTTTTTCGGGAAAATATGACAAAAAAAACGCAATTGTTTCTATCTATTCTGGCGCTGGTGGAACAGAGGCGCAAGATTGGGCAAATATGCTTTTAAGAATGTATTCCCGTTATGCCGAAAAACATAATTTAAAATATAAATTAATTGATATCAGTTTAGGACAAGAAGCGGGAATTAAAAATGCAGTTTTGGAGATTGATGGTGCATATGTGTATGGATATTTAAAGAAAGAAAATGGTGTGCATCGCTTGGTAAGACAATCGCCATTTAATTCTGATAATTTAAGACACACGTCATTTGCCTTGGTGGAGGTTTTGCCAGAGATTGGAGCAGAGGTCAGTAAAGAAATAGAGATTAAACCAGACGATCTAAAGATTGATACCTTTCGTTCTTCTGGCCCAGGCGGACAAAACGTGAATATGCGTTCGACCGCAATCAGAATTACTCATTTACCGACGAAGTTGGTTGTTGCTTGCCAAGGAGAAAGAAGTCAGGCACAAAATCGAGAAAGGGCAATGAGCATTCTTTATACAAAAATTTATCAAAGACGATTACAAGAAGCGGAAAAAGAAAAAAAAGAAATAAGGGGGGATTTATTGTCTGCGGAGTGGGGGAGTCAGATTCGTTCTTATGTTCTACATCCATATAAAATGGTCAAAGATCACAGAACAGAAATAGAAAGTTCGCACCCAGAAGAAGTTTTAGATGGCGATTTGGATAAATTTATAGAGGCAGAGATAAAACTAAAATAATATGATTGAATTTAAAAATGTTTCAAAATTTTATGATGATTGTGCTGCTTTAGACAAAGTAACTTTTAGCATTAAACCAAAAGAATTTGTTTCTATTGTTGGGCGTTCCGGTGCCGGCAAAACCACACTTTTAAAACTTTTATTAAAAGAAGAGGAACAAAGTGAAGGAGAAATTATCGTTGATGGTAGAGAAGTTGATAAATTGAAAAAACGCGATATCCCAATTTATCGCAGGAAGATTGGTTCAATTTTTCAGGATTTTAAATTGCTTCCCAATAAAACGGCATATGAAAATATTGCTTTCGCAATGGAAGCAGCGGGAAGAACGGAGGCGGACATCGCTGTTGACGTACCACAAATTTTAAATTTGGTAGAATTAGCCGATAAAGCAAACAATTTTCCTTGTCAGTTGTCTGGTGGAGAAAAACAAAGAGTGGCAATCGGTCGCGCATTGGTCCATAAGCCAGACATTTTAATGGCAGACGAGCCGACGGGAAATTTGGACCCGCTTCATACTTGGGACATTATTAGATTGTTATGCAGGATTAATGAGTTGGGAACAACGGTTTTATTGGCAACTCACGATCGAGAAATTATAAACGCTTTAGGCAAAAGAGTATTAAGTTTTGATAAGGGCCGTTTAATTCGCGATGAAGAAAACGGTCGTTATATCGTATAAATTTATGATTGAAGCAATAAAAAGAGTATTCAAGTGGGGATTAAAGAATTTTTGGAGAAATGGTTGGTTGTCGACCGCAACAATCAGTATTATGGTTTTAACTTTATTGGTGATTACGGTTTTGTTGATGGTTAATGTTATCGCCAATGCAACACTTGCAAGCATAGAAGACAAGATTGATATTAGTGTTTATTTTAAACTTGAAACTCCAGAAGCGGAAATTTTAGATGCTAAAGCTCAATTAGAAAAATTGGCAGAAGTAGAGAGCATTGAATATACCTCACAAAATGACGCTTTGATTGCGTTTAAAGAAAAACACAAAGATAACCCTGTTTTATTGCAGAGCTTAGATGAACTAGAGAACAATCCACTTGAAGCGAGCTTGAACATTAAAGCCAATGAAACGTCGCAATACGCAAGCATAAATCAGTTTTTAGAGAGCGTGCATTACAAAAACATTATAGATAAGGTGAATTATTTGCAAAATAAAGGTGTAATTGAAAAGTTAGGGAAAATTATTATTGATGTTAAAACCTTTGGTTTGATTTTGAGTTTAGCGATGGCGTTAATTGTATTTTTGGTCACATTTAATTCGATTCGTTTGGCGATCTATAGTTCTCGAGAAGAAATCAATGTAATGAAATTAGTTGGCGCGAGTAATTGGTTTATTCGCGGACCATTTATTATTGAGGGACTGATGTATGGATTAATATCTACAATTGTGACAATGATTTTATTGTATCCAGTTTTCTATTTTGTTTCCCCGAAATTATCAAGTTTTTTGCCAATTGAAAGTATATTTTCTTATTTTAAATCAAATGCGGTCATATTGGCCTTATTGCTTTTGGCGATAAGTTCTGTTTTGGGAACATTTAGTAGTTTCTTTGCTGTTCGAAAATATTTGAAAGATTAATTTTAAAAATCACGTAATAATAAGTGTCCTGGCAATTAGAGTTGTCGGGACACTTTAAAAAGATGGAAAGAAATGACGACAATTTGATTAAAGAATATTTAGACGGTGATGAAAAATCATTTGAGATTTTGGTTCAACAATATCTGAAATTGATTTATAATTTTGTTTATCGCAAAATTAACAATGTCGCCGAGGCAGAGGACATCACTCAGGAAATTTTTTTGAAAGTTTGGCGCAATATTAAAAAGTTTGATCAAGATAAAAAATTTAAATCCTGGATTTTTACAATTGCCAAAAATACTGCAATCGATTGGTTAAGGAAAAAGAAAAGTTTGCCATTTTCTGCCTTTGATGACGAGCATGGGAACAATTCTTTAATAAACAAATTAATTGGTAAAAATAATATTATTGAAAATAATTTGGCTTATGCCTTGGAAGAACTCTCTCCGGACTATCAGAAAATTATTTCTATGCATCACGATCATGCTTTTAGTTTTAAAGAAATCGCAGAGACGATAGGAGAGTCAATAAATACCACCAAAAGTCGGTATAGACGGGCAATAGTCAAACTTAAACAAATTATAAAATAAAGGATGCACCAAAATGCATCCTTTATTCGTATTATATAGTATGGACAGAATGGACATGCTTTTTAATAAAATTATTGATTTAATCCAAAAAGAAAAAGAATTTAAGAAAAGCAAAAAAATATTTTTTGGATTTTTGTTTTTGTTTGTCCTGTCTTTGGGATTATTTCCGTTCTCGTTTCTAACCCTTTTCGATCAAATCAAAGATTCCGGCTTCGCTTATTTTGTTTCTTCGGCAATTAATGATTTTGGATATTTCGCGATGTTTTTTAAGGATTTTGTTTTAGCCATCTTTTCATCTTTTCCGATAATGGGTATGTTTATTTTTACAATTAATTTAATTTTATTGTTATTCACCTTAAAATTATTTTTATATAAAAAACAATGTTTAATAAAATATTTTCTAAAGAAAACATAAAGTGGCTAATAGTCGGCTTTATAATTATGGCCTTGTTTGTTTTTGTCTTCGCTTTTGGCGTATGGATTGGAGGAGAAAAAGCAAGGTTTTCTTCTAATTGGGCTGACAACTATCATAAGAATTTTGCTGGACCGCAAAATGGTTTTAATCAGAATTGGCGAAATATGCCGGGAGGAGAATTTATTAATGCTCACGGATTATTCGGCGAGGTAATCAAAATAGACGCAAACAGTTTTGTTATAAAGGGCAGGGAAAATATGGAAAATGTTGTAATTGTTAATCAAGATACAATAATTAAACGTCTAAGCGACAACATACAACTGAAAGATTTAAAGGTTGGTGAGTTTGTAGTAATTATTGGTTCGCCGAATAATTCTGGACAAATTGAGGCAAAACTTATTAGGATTATGCCACAACAAACATCAATGGCTCCAGGAGCCTTTAATCCAATAAATTTTAGGTAAAAAAATATGATAAATAAAATTAAACAATTTATTAAAAAAAGAAAGATAATGTCAGTACTAATTGTCCTTTTGATGATATTTGGCATCTATTTGGGGATTAAAACATTAAAAGGGAATACGGCTGTTGTAAACTATGTTTTGGCTGCCGCGGAGAAGGGGACAATCATTACTTCAATTTCGGGAAGCGGTCAGGTGTCGGCAATGAATCAGGTGGACATAAAATCAAAAGCTTCTGGAGATGTAGTATATATAGGTGTAAAAGCAGGTCAAAAAGTAAAACCTGGTACCTTGCTTGTTCAAATAGATACTCGCAATGCTCAAAAGTCAGTACAAGACGCCGAGATAGGTCTTGAGACAGCGCAAATTCAATTAGAAGAGTTATTAGCGCCACCGGATGAGCTCACTCTTCTTCAAGCGGAAAATTCTTTAGTTAAAGCCAAAGAATCAAAACAAAAAGCCGAAGATAATATTATAAGTGGTTATGAGGATGCATTTAATAGTATCGCTAATGCTTTTTTTGATTTACCAACAATTATCACTGATTTAGGTAATGTTTTATACAGTTATGAAATAGCAAATAGTCAAAAAACCCTTTCAGGTTATTGGAATATATCAGCTCTTTTGAATTCTATTGATGGTGGCAATGGTGATTATAGATATGAATTGGAAAGATTTATCAAGAGCGCTGAAAATGATTATAAAATAGCCAGAACCAAGTATGATGAAAACTTAAAAAATTACAAAAGTACCAGTCGTTATTCCGAGTATGATATTATAGAGGCATTATTAGAAGAAACCCTAGACACCGCAAGGGCAATGGCTGAAACCGTAAGGAGCGAAATTAATATGTTGGATTTTTGGGCTGATTATCGTTCCAGAAGAAGTTTGCCTGTTTTCAGTAACGTAACCGGATATCAAGCAGACTTAAAATCTTATACCTCTAAAACAAATAGCCTCATTTCAAGCCTTTTGAACATTCAAGGATCATTTAAGGATGATAGACAGACTGTTTTGGACGCTGAATATTCAATTAAAGAAAAAGAAATATCACTTAAAAAGATAATGGCAGGTTCTGATGATCTTGATATTAGGTCCAAAAAAATTACAATCCAGCAAAAAGAGGATGCTTTGATTACTGCGCGAGAAAATCTTGCTGGTTGTTATGTCCGTGCACCCTTTGACGGCATTGTTGCCGAAATAAGTGTCAAAAAAGGAGATTCGGTTTCGTCCGGTACTAAACTTTTGACCTTTGTTTCTGAGCAAAAAATAGCCGAAATTACTCTTAATGAAATTGACGCAGTTAAAGTTAAAACTGATCAAAAAACAACCATTACATTTGATGCAATAGAAGATTTAACAATTACTGGCGAGGTGGTAGAAGTTGACACTATGGGCACAGTTTCTCAGGGCGTGGTAAGTTACAATGTTAAAATACTATTTGATACCCAAGACGAACGAGTTAAGCCGGGAATGAGTCTGTCTGTGGCTATTATTACCGATGTCAAACAAAACGTTTTATTGGTTCCAAATTCTGCAATTAAATCATCAGGAGATATCTCTTATGTTGAAATGCCTAATGAAAAAATTACATTAGACACGGCAACAACCAATAGTGGCGTAATTTTGGCTACTGTTCCCGGCCAACAACAAGTTGAAATCGGCCTGGTTAACGATTCGTATACGGAGATTATTAGTGGATTGAACGAAGGCGATGAAATAATCATTAAAACCAATAATTCCTCTGTTACCACAACGACAACTCAACCTCAAAATAGTTTTAGGATTCCTGGTGCTGGCGGAGGCGGGGGAATGTTTCGTGGTGATTAATTAATATGATTGAATGCAGGGATATTGCTAAAACATATAAGAGCGGAGAGATAGAAACGAATGCCTTAAAGGGCGTATCTCTTAAAATTGAAGATGGGGAATTTGTAGCAATTATCGGTCCGTCTGGATCGGGAAAATCTACTTTGATGCATATTATTGGTGCACTGGATATCCCGACGAGTGGAGATTTTTTTTTAGACGGGAAGAATGTTTCTGAATTTTCCGAAGATGAATTGGCGGAAATTAGAAAAAATAAAATTGGTTTTGTGTTTCAATCGTTTAATTTGCTCCCACGCGCAACAGTATTGAGAAACGTAATGTTGCCTTTGGTTTATGGTGAGGTTCCAAAAGAAGAAAGAGAAATAAAAGCCAGAGAAGCACTAAAAAATGTTGGTATAGATGAAACACATTTTTTACATAAATCCAATCAACTTTCTGGCGGACAAATGCAAAGAGTGGCAATCGCTAGGGCGTTGATTAATAATCCTTCATTAATTTTAGCTGACGAGCCAACCGGAAATCTCGACACAAAAACAGGGGAAATGGTTCTGGGCACATTTCAAGAATTAAACCTTAAACATCATCATACGATAATTTTAATTACTCACGAAAGCGATGTAGCAAAACACGCAGACAGAATAATTCATATTCGCGACGGACAGATTGTCGAAGACAGGAAAAATTTAAACAAGAAAATTTTATGAAAATATCGGACTTATTTGAAGAAACTTATTCGGCGATACTCTCTAATAAGGCGCGTTCCGGGCTTACGATTTTAGGCATTGTTATTGGCATCGGATCAGTTATTGCTATGATTTCTATTGGACAGGGAGCCCAGGGCTCAATTGAATCAAATATTCAAGCACTTGGTTCTAATTTAATTATGATTACGCCGGGAGCACAACGTGGTGCGGGCGTTCAAGTAAGTTCTGGTCGGGGATCTGCTCAAAGTTTGAGCATGTCTGACGTAGAAGCAATTCAAAACAACATAGATTCAATTAAAAACGTAGCTCCGGAAAACACGGGAAACTATCAAATCACAGCGAAAGGAACAAATACTAGAACTAGGGTTGTGGGGGTGACGGCAACCTATTCGGCCGTTAGAAATATTGAAGTTGCCGATGGTTCATTTATTGTTGATCAAAATACAAAAAGCACATCGAAGGTAGCGGTTATAGGTCCAACGACCAGAGATGATCTTTTCGGTGTTGATGCGACAAACGTAATCGGTCAAACAATTCGCATCAAGGGGATTGAATTTAAGGTTGTAGGAGTTACAAAATCAAAAGGAGGAACCGGTTTTGGTAGTCAGGACGATGTGATTTATGTTCCACTTACAACCGCACAAAGATTTCTATCGGGCAACAATTATTTAACCACAATCAATGTTCAAGCGATTGATCAAGACTCAATGACCGCACTACAAAGCGAAATAACTTCCCTGTTGTTAGATGAACACCACATTGCCGATGCTACTTTAGCGGATTTTAGTATTATGAATCAAGCGGATATTGCCGCTAGCGCATCTTCTATAACTAATACTCTGACAATTTTGCTGGGTTCAATCGCGGGAATTTCTTTGGTCGTAGGAGGAATTGGAATTATGAATATGATGTTAACGACCGTTACCGAAAGAACTCGTGAAATTGGCTTGAGAAAATCAATTGGCGCAAAACGCAAAGACATCACATTTCAATTTTTATCAGAAGCAGTTATGCTTACTTTTTTGGGTGGAATTTTTGGAGTAATTTTGGGTTGGATCCTTTCTTCGGCAGTGTCAAAGTTTGGAGGGATTACTACTAAAATTTCTTTATTTTCGGTTCTTTTAGCGTTTGGTGTTTCGGCTTTAATTGGAATTTTGTTTGGTTACTATCCAGCGAAAAGAGCGGCCAAATTAAATCCGATTGAAGCGTTAAGATACGAGTAATAATTTAATATCCGAATGATGCGAATATTTATCCGAATCAACGAATTATTCGTAGATTCGCATAACAATTTGTAAATTCGAATAATATATTGTATGAAAAAAGTATTACCCTTAATAATAATCGGAGTAATCGTTATTGGTTTAGTGTTTTTTGTTGGATTTAAAATAGGTGGTAAAAAATCTACTACGTTTGGGAAAAATGGTCCAGGAACATTTACCGCTGGCGATATAGTAAACGGGGGAATGAGAAGCCGTAATAGTGGGGCCAACTTTGTTAATGGAGAAATTATTTCCAAAGACGATACCAGTATCACGGTTAAATCCCGGGATGGTGGTTCAAAAATCATTTTTTATTCTGACGTTACAGAAATTAGTAAATTTATAAGCGGAGTAGCTAGTGATTTAGGGGTCGGAAAAACAATTATGATTACTGGAACAACGAATTCTGATGGCAGTATAACCGCCAAGACAATTCAACTTAGACCAGAAACATTAGGTCAACCAGTTCCACAACAATAAACTGTTTATGAAAAATTAAAACCTACAAACTATCAATATCAATTTGATATTGATTTGCCATTGAGACTACGCTATCTCCATAAAACCTATACTTGGTGTTTGTAGAACCAGAAAAATATATCATTGCAGCGCTCCACTCTCCGCTGACGGACCCAGCTCCGCCAGCTTTTAGTTTTATTGCTGAAGCAATAAACGCATCGCGAATATCCCAGGGATTGGCTGTTTTGCCAGTTATTGCTGTTACTTTGTCTTTATAACCCATCCACGTCGAGGGTATAAATTGAGCAGGTCCCATTGCTCCTCCCCAGCCAATTTGATTCCCCCTACTATCATGCATTGGGCAGGAAACGGGAGTTGTATCGATATCTAATCCTAGTTCATCGGTTATTGTTTTAAATGGTGCATGGTCACGAGATGGTTTCATAATTACTTTCCAGCTTTTTTCTGGTGGATCGCCGGCACGATTACAAGTACCGACATTTTTACCAAGATTTGATTCCTGGGTTAAAATTGCTAATAGGAATGCCGCTCTTACGCCCGTTTGTTGTGATGCCCATTGGGCAATTTCTAGCGCCTGGCCGAAGGTGATTTGCGTACTGATTCCAAGTAATTGATAAAGACGATTACGAATCTCCGTTGCTTTTTTGCGGTTATCGGTTAGGATTGCCTGATACGTGCTTTCCTTGCCTTTGGTTTCTTTGAGTAAACTATTTTGAGCACCCACAGATCCGGATAACTGTTGTTGTTGTAATGTTTTGATAGATAAAAGATTGCGAGCGTCATCCTGTTGTTGTGTCAGGGTTTCGGCTTGTTGATCAAGTTGAATTTTTGTCTGTTGTATTTTTTCGAGTACATCTTTTACGCTCGAAAATATTTGAGAATATTGTTCTACGCTGTTGAATGCGTCAAATAAATTATCTTCAGCAATAACCATATATAAAAACGGATAATCATCATATTCATTTATGGCGCGGATAAATTGTGCGATTTGTTCTTGGAGTAATTGAATTTTAGAAACATTTTCATTGATTGCCGCCTTTGTTTGGGTTAACTGACCACCAAGTTTTGTAATTTGTAAATTTGTGGCCTTAATTTGTAAATTTAGGGTTGCTTGTTGGCCTTGAAGTTGTTTTATTTTGTTTTGCAAAGTATTTTTTTGTCCGGCAATTGTGCTGAGTTGTTGTTGGAGTTGAGTAATTTGAGCCTCGATATCATTGAGTTGTTGTTGAAGTTGTGCCTTTTCGGCTTCGGTTTGTTGCAGGGCAGTGTCTTCGGCAAAAGCGGGGAGTACAGGTAAAACTATCACTGTTAAAATGATAGAGATTATAACCAATTTTTGTTTTAATGTTTTTTTATTCATCGTGACTGCGGGGCTAGGAATCGGACCTAAATTTCCATGTCCAGAGCATGGCGTGCGACCATTACACCACCCCGCAATACCCTTAATCTTACCAAAAACTCGCGTGTTTGTAAATTCTGAAAAAATGCCCCCGGGTCTCAATTGAGATTCGGGGGTTTTTATCGGAAAAAAACGATAAGGATCAATACTCTGATCACAAGAATAATCATAAACATCGCAATAACAATCTTGTAAATAGTTTCAGAATTATCAAGGACAGAATGCAAAACGTTTTTTATCTGTTTTTTCAATTTACACCTCCTTTTTAAATTTCAACTTAATCATAGATTTGTTTTGATTAAAAGTCAATTTAAGAGTAAGATGAAGCTATGATGAAAAGGATACTGTTTTTGATAATTTTGGTCGCAGTTATTATTGTTGGATTTTTCATACTTAAAAATAAGCGGAATTTTGATTTTGAAAATCAAAATTCCGCCAAAATAATCCAACCTGAAATAGACAAGGTTTCGATTTTGGCTTTTGGCGATATGATGTTGGATAGGGTTGTATTGTCAAAAACAGAAAAAACAGGGGATTATAATTTTCCGTTTGCAAAGATTGATGATTTTCTTAAAACCGCTGATTTAAAATTTGCTAATCTCGAAGGGCCAATGACTAATTTTAAGTCTGTTTCTAATGGCAATACCAGAATGCGATTTACAATCTCTCCAGAATTTTTGCCAATACTTAAGGAGCGTTTTAATATTTTGTCTTTGACCAATAACCATATGCTTGATTTTGGTGAAAATGGTTATGAACAAACAAAAAATTATTTATCTAGTGCAGGAATAAATTATTTTGGTAATTATAATAATCAGCCGGAAAATTTATCAACAATTGTAGAAAAAAATAATATTAAAATTGGATGGGTTGGTTACCACGGATTGATTGATGGGGGACTCGAAGATGTTTCAAAAGAGATAGAAAGGATAAGGCCAGAAGTTGATTTTTTAATTGTTGTGTCGCATTGGGGCGCAGAATACAAAAAAATTCCCGCAGACAGTACAGTAGAAAAAGCGCATCAATTCATTAATGCCGGCGCAGACTTGGTTTTGGGTGGTCATCCGCATGTTGTGCAAACAATTGAAGAATATAAAGGCAAAATGATTTTTTATTCTTTAGGGAATTTTATTTTCGATCAATATTGGTCCGAAGACACGATGGAAGGCCTGGCAGTTGAGATTCTATTGGAAAAAATTGACAATCAAATTAAAGCCGAATATAAACAACATAAAATTTTAATTAATAAAGACAGTCAACCAGAATTGGCTAAATAAATATATGACAGATTGTATTTTTTGTAAAATTGTAAAAGGGGAGATTCCGAGTTTTAAGGTTTTTGAAAACGATAAAGTTTTTTGCTTTTTAGATATAAATCCGTTAACCAGGGGACACGCTTTAGTGATTCCCAAAAATCATGTTGAAAATGTTTTTGATGTGTCAGAAGAGGACCTAAAAGAAATAATTATCGTTGTTAAAAATTTATCAGAAAAAATGAAAAAAGTATGGGGAATCGAGGGGGTAAACATAATGAATGCGAGTGGTAAAGCATCGGAGCAAAGTGTTTTTCATCTTCATTTTCATATTGTTCCAAGGCGCACAGAAGATGGATTGGAAATGAATAAATGGTGGGGATCGAAAAATTATAAAGCCGATTTTGAAGAATTAAAACAATTAGCGGAAAAAATTTACAAAGGAGGAGCACATTGAACAAGGCAAACCAATCCAAAGTTGGTCGGTTGACGATTCCGAATATCGTTTATTATGTCAGAGACGAGCTATTGGAGTATAAGCATTTTCTGGCTATTTTGCGCAAGAGAGACGTTGACAAGGCGGATGCAAAATTAATTAGAGCATTAAAAGATGCCGAACTAACGGTGGCGATTCGGATTCGTGATCTGTCCTTGCGTGTTCTCGAACGTAGAATTAACAAAAACAAGCCGAAAGATTGGCACAAAACGGTCAACAAATTTTGTAATGACCTGGAGGGGTGGACTAAAAAAGTTCTTCCCGAGTACCCCATTTCTATGGAATGGTTCTTGGAGAAATTTAGGGCCGAATTTCCTTGGTGATCTCAGCGGGCGCATTTTGCGCCCGCCTTTTTTATGTTATAATTAAGTTATAATAATTTTTACCCCGCCAGAGGCGGGGAAGGTAAAAGAACAAGCAATATGAAAGGATTTCATACAAATATTGGCGAAGATGTAAAAAATAATGAAAATTTTAGAAAGGTGCTTTATACTGGCAAGCATTCTCAACTTGTTTTGATGACTTTAAAACCAAGCGAAGAGATTGGCATGGAAACACATACTGATAATGATCAATTTTTTAGATTTGAAGAAGGAGAAGGAAAAGCAATTATCGACGGCAATGAATATATTTTAGTTGCTGAAGATGTGATTATTGTTCCAGCTGGCGCAGAGCACAATATTATTAATACTTCCGATTCAACATCATTAAAATTGTATACGATTTATTCTCCGGCACATCATCAAGATGGTGTTGTGCGCGCAACCAAAGCAGAAGCAGAGGCAGATTCGCCAGAATTTGACGGGAAGACGACGGAATAAAGTAAAATTAAATAAAAAAATTCTGCAGATGTTGCAGGGTTTTTTTCGTGTCAAATCATCCAACTATCTGACCGAAACAGGTTCTGGTCTCGTGGTTTGAAATCTGACTGAAATCTTTTTGTTAACATCGACCTTTTGATTGATTTGGTAAAGTATATTAAGTTTGTTATCAATCGTTCTTTTTAAT
>JAZDGD010000011.1:0-3695 GCA_043807255.1 Patescibacteria group bacterium | reverse complement strand
CCGGTTTACAAAGAAGCTATTGGCATTGGCGTTGTTGAAGCGCCAAGAGGCACGCTTTATCATAAAGTCTATGTTGGTAGCGATGGGTTGATTAAAGAAGGGGAGATTATAGTCCCAACTGGCCAGAATCAGATTAATATAGAAGAAGATATTTTTCAATTAGTTGAACAATTAATACCAAGCGTGCCGCAGGAAAAAATCGCTTTTGAAATTGAAAAGCTTATCCGCGCCTATGACCCGTGTATGAGCTGTGCCGCCCACTTCCTTAAAATAAATTGGATAAAATCTTAGTTATAGAATTTAGTTATAATTATTTTTGAACGCACTACCAAACAATTAGGATCGTTAAAACAAAGTCTTTTTACAGGGTTTAGCCGCACGTGAAATATATCAGCATATTCTGCTAAAATTTTATAATAGGGAGAATCAGGATTTGCGTATATTACATCAACACTTCCTTTTTCTATGGCCTTAATACATTCGTTTATACCAATTTTCCAATTATTATTGGTAAATTCTTTTCCAGTTAGAAAAGCAAGGACATCCTGCGATTTACAATAATTGTAATGACACATATAGGCGGCACCAGCTGCATCATTGAGGCGCTTTCTGATAATCGATTCAAAATTTTTAAAGGCGCGATTAGCCGTTGGTATATAAAATGACGTGCTGATTTTAGAATTAGGATGTTGAAAATATTGGCTTAAGCCAACGGTATCCGTTAGGGCAATATTCCAAGGCAAGAACAAGTCGTGATTACAGGATGAGATAATGTCGTTATTTTTTATGCCAGAAATATTGGAGACAACGACAAAATGAAGGGATTTATTTTTAGAAAATTTCCTCCAAAACTTTTTTATAATAGAGTAAGTTATTCCTTTGGACATCCAACCATCAACGAAATAATATTCCGTGTTTGAATGAGATTTTAGGTAGGATTTAAATAGCTCGTCATGAATATTATCAATATAATTTGGCGAAAGTCCCAAAATCGGCACTTCAAATCCCTTTTGTTGGAATATTAAATATCGCAAGATTGCAGCCAATGGAAAACCGCTACGTAAAACAGCGATTAAAACTAATCTGGATAACGACGTTTTCTTGATAATCATCTGCGATAAATCTAACAGATGTTTTTCTAATTCATAGGAATTGCCTGATAGAATTTTTTCTCTAATATTGAGAACTTCTTTTGGCGGGACTGCAAGAGAATTAATAACTTTTTTCCGATCTTTTTTAGGAATTGAAGATATTAATAAATTTCGTTTAAGAGAAAGAGAATCTCTTTTATCAGTATACGTTATAAGTTCATTGAAAACTGGGATTTGATTAATATCTAAAACTGGTAAAGTTTCAGCCATTGTTATTTATCAATAATGTTTATAGCTTCTGTGTTATAACGTTTGCCAATGAGCCAATCATTAACCGCCGCAAAAGCGCGGCTATTCATAAATTCATTTTTCCCTATTTTTTTGAGCTTTACCTTGCTAAAAAACTTCACATCTGTAATATTCTCGTTAAGTTGTTTCTGTAAATCTTGACTGCTAACTTGTGGTATTCCCTCTTTTATGGTTGCGATAAAGTTGAACTGGAAAACCCAGCCGGATTTTTTTTGGATATATTGTATATTGAGAAGATTTTTAATTTCCACAGTAATACCTGCTTCTTCCCGACATTCTCTAATGACTGCGGTAAAAAGATCCTCGTTTCGTTTCGGCTCAAAAGTACCTTTTATGATATTCCAATAATATTTTCCATCCGAATCGTTCAGCTCGCGGATAAGCAATAATGAATCGTCTTTTTCAACAAGTACTCCAACTTTTATTTTTATCATATATTTTTATTTTTTTAAACATTTACGAGCGGAGATTACTAATACCGTGTATTGTAAATGCCCCTTTTTGTTAGTTCGGAATTTATATTGAGGGTATACTTTTTGAATATGGTGTATATTCTTAAATGTATAGCTTCCTGGTTTAATAATCTTTGTGGCCCTTTTCACAATTTTAGGCTTAAACGAATGATTTCTCAAGATTTCAAAAATACTACTATTTTCATTAAAGCTCTGGTTTACGCCAAGAAAATCAAAAACATTAAAAATCAGTAATCCATTCGATTTCAATACTTGTTCGCCCATAGAAATTAAGGACTTCATACATCCACGACCATCCCAGCCTCCATCGTCATGCAGTGAAATTTGCCTTTCCACGGGCATTTGAGGAGGATTAGAAACAACGATATCAACCTGCTTCTTGTCTTTATAATCTGAAATTGACTTGGTCTTAAGATTGATTTTACGTGTTAAATTGTTAGCATCCCGATTCTTTTTAGCCCAAGCAATAGCTTGTTTATCAATATCCAAACCAATAACCTGGTGCGCGCCCATTGCAGCTGAATGAATGGCAATCAATGCTGTTTGTCCCGTTCCAACATCAAGGATATTTTTATTTTTAATCGGAAGTCTATCAAGATATTGGCATAACAGAATGCCTGTTTTGGGAGTAAATCCGCCTGGTTTTATAGCTAATGAATAGTTATACCGACTATTTATAATTTGCGTGACGCGGTTTTTATCATCGGAACAAATTAGAAAATCTGTTTTTCTAAGAAATGGCTTATACTGCCTGCATGATTGTCTATTTTTTAACATTGAAATTAAGAACAGGCCGCTTTTTGTCTTATTGCGGCCTGCTATAAATTATTGTCGTTCAATCTGACTTTTAATTTCTCTATTTTGGAACGTATCTTGTCTTCTAAAGACGAATAATCAAGATCGTTCATAAATAGAGCGCAGATAAGAGCCGTTTCGTCCACGTTGTCCGAGCAATGGATGCGAAATTCAAGTATTTCTTCGCCGCCATCTTGGGTTTGGCGATTGGTTATTGATGCTCCGTATTTTAAGCGAAGCCCACTAACATCAAGACTGCCATTCTTGTTCACATAAAATCGTCCCTTAAGTTCTTTTACTGTTTGAGCCAAACCCTTTCTGCCGGCTAAAAGAACGATCAATGATTCGCCAGCAACATAACACTTAACCAAAGATCTGAAGTAAGGTTTATAGATTTTGTGCGGATAAAGCAGACATACCGCAGTTTCTTGTACTCTGCAATATGCGCGCCAAACAATTCGAGCGCTGGTAATGTCCAAAATGTCTTTTAGTATGTTTTCGCTTTGCCCGCGGCAAACGGCATCCGGAGTAATTATTAACGAACAATATTCAGTCATGGCGAATCCTCCTTGACTCCTGTGTATTTTAAGGAGGTATACAGAAAATTCCAACTAATGTCAAATACATCGCGTCTCAATTTTGATCGACCACACAAGTCACTTATAGGCGATTCGTGCGTCGATTTCTATGAGCTGCGCCGCCCACTTCCTTAAAATAAATTGGATAAAATCCTCATCCGTTTAGGATGAGGATTTTATTTTATCCACACCTTATCCCCAAAATGATTGATTTCGTAAATCAATCATACAATCATATTTAAAATCTTGATCGTGAAATCAATTGCTTTTTTTTCGGGTACCATTGATGGAATCCCGATAATTTTTACTTTTTTTATTTTGCCGAGTTTTTGGAGATATTTGAGGTTGGTGTAGGCGTCGAAGTCGTGCGTTGAAAAACGGGGCGGGGGAGAGAAATTTTTTAAATCATTAAAAATCGTCGGTTTATCGATGCCGACTATCGTATCAAT
>JAZDGD010000010.1:0-53302 GCA_043807255.1 Patescibacteria group bacterium | reverse complement strand
CATATTTTTATGCTGGACTTCCGCCACACCCGATTTGTAATCCAGGAATCAATGCCATAGATGCGGTTTTAAACCCGACGGGAACAGAATGCCTATTTTATCTCCACGACAACAATAAACAAATCCACTGTGCCAAGACCTACGGGGAACACAAAGCAAATATTGAGAAATATTTGAAATAGAGATAATATATTTTTAAAGTTCAAACTGCTGTATTAAATTTTATTTTGTGTTAATATAACGATTATATGGAGTTTCCTAAATTGGTTTATGATGATTTTTATAAATTTCTAATGTCTTTAGGGATTATTTTATTTGTGATCAGTATAGGATTAGGAATTTCTATTACAAATGATTTAATATCAAATTATCAATTACTTTTTATAATTTTGTGTATTTTAATTTTTGTCTTAAGTATTCTTATTATGATATGTGCTGGGGGGAAATGGTATAGAAATCAAAGAATAACCGACGAAATTTTAGAAAAAAATTGTGAGCTAAAAAAGCTTTCAATTGAAAGGGAGAAAATAGGATTAAAATTGCTCATCGGTCCCGAACCATTCACGATTAAGCCAGAAGAAGTTAGAATCACGGCGATAGAAGAAGTTGATGGCGTAGCAACAAAAGAACAGACCATAAAACAGAGCTTAGAAAAGAAATCGGAAAAGATAAATAACATTGCATTAGTTGCCTGTAAAATTACATCTGTTTTACCAAATTCGGTAGAGTTTAATTTTTTAAAAGAGTTTAAAGTTTGGTTTCGGATTTTTAATTATGATCCGATAAAATACCTTGCTTACGTGAAAATTAAGTTTATTACCGATAACCTTGAAGAAGAATCAACGAGCGATTACTATAATGGATTAAAGGCATGGAGACTTAACGCGTATTCTGGTATTCAGGCACCGGGATTAGGGTTCTCTGAAGAGATAAAAAATGCCGCCAGACAAGGCAAAAGAATTAAAATAGAAATCAACTGTAAAATACATGATGAGCTTAATAAACCCGTTGAGGAAAAATTGCCACAAACCTACGTTTATAACCCAGAAGATAATAGTTGGTATTACGAGCCCTAAACGAGACACTCAAAATTAGCCCCAAGCACTGTCTCATTTGTCTCATTTAGCTCCATTTTGATTGCCCTCAAGCGACCCATCTCTGTCCAATGAGACACTAAATTTACACCCTGAATATAGGTCTTGAACCCGAGTTGGGAGCACGGGATTTAAGTCGGGGTATTTTGCCCCGATTTTTGTATTATTTGGAGTTAAATTTAGAAAGTTTGTTTAATTTGTGCTAAAATATAAGTGATTGATACGGGTCGCTATAATTTCTAAAAATTTTTCAAAAATGAAAGTTGCTTTTATACATAATGACAAAAAACTTGGCACCGGTGCGCATTACATTAACGACCTTATGGCATCGAAACTACGAGAGCAATGCGTGGAAGTTAAAAACTTTTATCCGCGCACTTCTCTTGTTGATATTCCTGTCCATTTGGGTGGGCTAAAGAGTATTCTTTTTTTCTACTCTCTTCTTGAACGCCGGAAGGAGATATTAAAATACCAAATAATCCATGGCACCACCTATACTCCACTGCCATTTTTGGCATATCCAGTCCCCGTAGTGAGCCATTTCGGTTCTACAACTCGAGGATTTCTTAAGGCAACTCCGAAGGCGAAGGACTTAGAAAATGAAACGAGAAAGATATGGTACCGATTGAAAAGGCAGGGCGTTATTCAGGAGCTTGACTTAAAGACGCGCCGTCCCTTACGGGACATTGCAGAGATTGAAGAGTACGTAGCTTCTCATGCGACTGCGGTTATTGCTACCTCGAAAAAGGTGCGGGAGGAATTGATTGATACGGGAGTTGAGCCGGCGAACATTCATCTCATCCATAATGCTATTGAAGATTATTGGTTTACGGCAACCCCAGGGCCAATGACAGATAATCCTCGCATCGTGTTTCTTGGTCGTCTTGGTAGTGATGCGTTTACGCTCAAGCTGAAAGGTCTGGACCGATTAATTCATCTTTATCAACATTTTCCCGATGTGCCAAAACTGACATTCTCAATAACACAAAACAAAAAACTTGCTACGTGGATGCGTTCCAAGATTCCTAATCATGCTATGTGGGCAAACCTTCCAAAGGATCGATTGCCTTCCTATCTTCAGCCATTCCGAGGAAGCATTCTATTTATTCCATCACGATATGAAGGTTTTTCTCTTAGTCTCATTGAGGGAATGTCCCAGGGACTCGTTCCGGTTATATATCCCGTTGGCGTAGCTCCAGAGATTATTCGCAATGGAGAGAACGGCTTTCTTGTTTCGTCGCAAGCAGAGGCACTCGAAAGAGTGGAACAATTGCTTCGGGATACGTTGTTACGTGAGCGACTTTCTGTCGAAGCATCGAAGACGGCCATTATGTTCTCCAGCGATGTCATTGCTCGCGAACTTATGACATTATACAGTTCTATTGCCGTAGCAAAGCACGAAGATAGGTTCAAAAATCATGTTAATTGACGGGGTTTATGGTAGAATTAATACATGAGAAAAAATTGGCACGCGATTCCATTAGAAAAAGTTTTTAATGAGGTGGCGGGTAAAAAAGATGGACTAAACATTCTCCCACAAGAAAAACCGTATTCAAAAATACGGCTGTTTTTGAGTCAATTCAACAGTTCCTTAATGTATATTTTAATTGCGACTGTTGTAATTTCTTTTCTATTGGGGCATTACTCGGATTCTATTTTCATTATTATCGTGTTATTCATTAACACCACGGTTGGTTTTTATCAAGAAAATAAAGCCAATAAATCACTTCTTGCCTTAAAAAAAATGGTAAAAATCAGGACGAAGGTTTTGAGAGATGGTTACGAAAAAGAGATAGATAGCGAGGAGTTGGTCGTAGGAGATATGGTATTTTTGAGATCAGGAGATAAGGTGCCAGCCGATGGACGTATTATTGAATCAAAGGGATTAAAGATAAACGAAGCAAGCCTTACGGGAGAATCACAAGCAGTTGAAAAAAAAATTATTGACATTCTTCCTGAATCAACTCCGCTTTCCGAAAGAGTAAATATGGCTTTTATGGGCACGATTGTGGATGAAGGACGAGCAACAATAGTGATTGTCGCCATTGGAATCAATACGCAAATTGGTGAAATTGTGTCGCTTCTTAAGGAAACCAAGGAACGCAAAACCCCGCTTCAGAAAAAAATTGCCTCACTTTCAAGAATTACGGGGGCATTCATCCTCTTTATTGTATTTGCCATCGTTATTATTGGCTGCTTTACAGAAAAATCTTTTGCCGATATTTTTGTTACCTCATTGGCTCTTGCAGTTTCAGCAATACCCGAAGGATTGCTTCCCGCTATTACGATTATACTTGTCTTTGGAATGCGACGCATTTTCAAACAGAATGGTTTAGTGAGAAAACTTTCTGCAACAGAAACATTGGGAAGCGTAACTGTTATTTGTACTGACAAAACAGGCACCCTTACTGAAGGGAAAATGCAAGTAAGTCATATTTTAACAAACACAAGAGAATTGATGAACGACAATATTAACGGACTTGCCAAGGGCGAAAAGGCCAATGGCGTTGAGTCGCATATCTCGGCGTTGAAAATAGCTATTTTGGCAAATGATGCTTTTGTGGAAAATCCAGAAGCGGAATTGCAAAAATGGGTAGTGCGAGGCAGGCCAACTGAACAGGCGTTACTTCTGGCGGGAATGCAGTCGGGTTTGAACAAAAAGGAGTTGGAGAAACAATATCCCGTGTTGGACAGAATTAGTTTCGAATCAGATTACAAATTTGCTGCAACATTTCACCGTAAAAATGAAAACAAAAACATGCTTTATGTTCTTGGCGCGCCAGAAGAAATTATTGCTCGTTCTATTAACATGGATGTTGATGGTGAAAAAGAAAAATTGGGCACGGCGGAAGCAAATAAATTAATAGCAAAACTGGAAACGCTTACACAAAAAGGATTACGAGTTCTTGCTTGTGCCCATAAAGATTATAATGCTGAAACAAAATATCAAAACCTTATGGAATTAGTGGAGGGGCTTTCGCTTGTCGGTTTTATTGCCCTTAAAGATCCGCTTCGTCAAGACGCCAAGGAATCAATTGCTATCACCAAAAAGGCGGGTATTCGCACAGTCATCGTCACGGGAGACCACAAACTTACCGCCAAAGCTATTGCCGAAGAAATTGGAATTGAAGCAAAAGATGAAAACATAATTGAGGGCAAAGAATTAGAGATAATAAGCGATGACGAATTAAAAGAAAAAGCAAAACATATTTCTATTTACGCTCGTGTCTCACCTCGTCATAAATTAAGAATTGTTTATGCGCTGCAATCTAACGGAGAGGTGGTGGCAATGCTTGGTGATGGCGTTAATGACGCCCCAGCCCTCAAATCCGCTGACATTGGGGTCGCTGTGGGTTCCGGCACAGATGTGGCAAAAGAAGTGGCTGATTTAGTATTACTGGATGACAATTTCAAAACAATAGTTAAAGCGATTGAGCAGGGCAGAGTGATTTTTGGAAACATTCGGAAAGTATTTGTGTATTTGGTGGCGGACGATTTTTCCGAACTCTTTTTGTTTTTAGGGGGCATGGCAATGGGATTTCCGCTTCCGTTATTGGCAGCTCAGATTCTTTGGATAAACCTTGTTGAGGACGGTCTTCCCGACATTGCCCTTACCACTGAACAGGAGACCAAAGGAGTAATGGACGAGAAACCAAGAAATCCCAAAGAGCCGATATTAAATAAGCCATTAAAACTTTGGATGACTGCCATTTTCTTTATTACTGGCTTGGCAGCATTTCTTTCGTTTTCCTTTCTTTGGAAATCAACAGGAGATTTAAACAAGACGCGGACGATAGTTTTTGCTCTTATGTGTGTTGATTCTTTGATTTTTGCTTTTAGTGTTCGTTCATTTAAGAAAACGATTTTCAGAAAAGATATATTTTCTAATCATTATTTAGTTGGGGCAGTAGTCATATCGGCCATTTTGCTTGTCGGAGCCGTGTATCTTCCAATGCTACAGAAACTTTTGACCACCCAACCATTAGTATTAACAGACTGGTTGATTATATTCGGTATCAGTTTAATAGAAATTATATTGATTGAATTTTTTAAAAAGAGAATTTTTTGTGCTAAACCATTAAAATTAAGTAATTATTCAAAATGAAAAAAGGTTTGGAAAAATATAAAAAGATTATTGGAGCGAAGACCGTAGAAGAAATCCATAAAAAGGCAAAAAAATTTTTAAATAAACGCATTGTCTGTATTAGCTCTACTTATCAAGGAGGGGGAGTGGCCGAAATACTTAATAGTATCATTTTTTTATTTAATGAAATTGGTATCAAATTTGGCTGGAGAATTATACACGGCACTCCTGATTTTTTTGCAATTACCAAAAAATTTCATAATGCACTACAAGGATCCGATATTCATTTATCTAAAAACAAAAAGACAATATATCGTGAAACAAATAGAAGATTTGCGATGTTTAATCATCTAGATCATGACTTGGTTGTGGTCCACGATCCTCAACCTTTGCCTTTGATTGATTTTTATAAGAAAAAACAACCATGGATTTTCAGATGTCATATTGATTTATCAAATTCCAATCCAGTGATTTGGAACTATCTAAAGAATTTTATTGAAAAATACGATGAATTGGTGGTGTCTGCTGAAGAATACAAAAAGAATTTATCTATTTCTCAAACCGTAATTTATCCCGCTATAGATCCATTGTCCCAAAAGAATTGTTATGTTCAGAAAAAAACCATTGAAAAATATTTAGCTAAAAATGGAATAGATTTTAAAAAACCCATTATTGCTCAAATTTCTAGATATGATATATGGAAGGACCCCGAAGGAGTTATTGAAATTTTTGATAAAGTAAAAAAAGAAGTTGATTGTCAGCTTGTATTGTTGGGGAATATGGCGACTGATGATCCTGAAGGCATTAATGTTTATGCTGAAACAATAAAAAAGTTCGGTAATCGTAAAGATATTAAAATTTTAGTAAATGTAAGTTCTAATGATTTGGTGGTTAATTGTTTACAAAGAAAGTCGGCAGTAATTATTCAGAGATCCCTAAGAGAGGGATTTGGCTTAACTATTTCGGAGGCGCTGTACAAAGGAACGCCGGTGGTTGCCTCTAACGTTGGAGGAATTCCTTTACAAATAATTCATGGAAAAAATGGGTTTTTGCACGAACCGAATGATATTGATGGATTCGCTAAAAGTATAGTAAAACTTTTAAAAAACGATAAACTAAGAAAAAAAATGGGAGAAAACGGAAAAGAGTATGTTAAAAAACATTTTTTAATTACTCGATTAATGTTGGACTGGCTTAATTTATTTGAGAAATATTTACAATGAATAACAAAATTAAAAAACTGGAAATTGAAGATTTTGGCTACAATGATTTTTTTGAATCTAACCGAGAAAAATTAGGTTTAGATAATTTTTCAATTGCAAGGGTTGTTGCTGAACACAGGGGAGCATATAGAGTGGTAAATCAAAATGGTGAATTTTTGGCAAAAATAACCGGAAAGCAAATGTTTATTGCTTCTTCAAGAGAAGATTATCCTGCCGTGGGGGATTGGGTAGCAATTACCGAACTCGATGTCGAACGAGCCGTAATTCATGGAATACTTCCGAGAAAAACAATAATTAAAAGGAAATATGGCGATAAAAATAAAATTGGCGAAAAAACCGGAACGCAGGTTATTGGAGCAAATATTGATGTAGCATTTATGGTTGAGTCAATCGATAGAGATTACAACTTAAATCGCTTTGAAAGATATTTCGCAATTGCCAAAGACGGAGGCGTAGATTCGGCAATTATATTAAATAAAATAGATTTAATTTCTAAAGAAGAATTGGATGCAAAATTAATTGAGATAAAAAACAGATTTAAGGATGTTGATATTATTTCGACTAGCACAATAAACGATAAAGGGTTAGCCGAGCTAAAAGCGTGCATTTTAAGGGGAAAAACTTATTGTTTTCTTGGTTCGTCGGGAGTTGGTAAATCTTCTTTAATCAATAAATTACTTGAAGAAAATGCTATAAAAGTTGGCGATATAAGTGATTACAGCAACCGAGGCAAACATATTACTACGAGTCGAGAAATGTATTTCTTGAAAAGTGGAGGCATTGTGATAGACAATCCAGGAATGCGGGAAGTGGGAATGACGGATGCTAGCGCAGGCATTGATAGTTTGTTTGATGAAATAACCGAACTTGGCAGAAAATGCAAGTATGCCGATTGCACACACGTTCACGAACCCAATTGCGAAGTATTGATTGCATTAAAATCTGGTAAAATAGACGAAGCAAAATATCGCAATTATGTTAGTTTAAAAAAAGAGGCCGAGTTTAAGGAAATGTCTGATTTTGAAAAGAAGGAGAAAGATCGTAATTTTGGAAAATTCCTTAAAACAGCCAAAAAAACAATGAAAAAAGAGCCCCGTGGCTCTCATTTGGAACGCTTGAAAATGTTTTGAAAAAAGATCACGACGCTAATGGCGGTGCACAAAAGAACTGCCAACAACGATAACTTTTCTTCCTCCATCTCGTAGTCACAATCGCACGGTTTTTGATTCATCTCATCCTCCTTTGCCTCGTCGCAATCTTGATGCAGGCGGGCCTAATTTAAAGATAACACAAAACATTGTAAATTACAATAAAAAGGGAACCTGCCCGCCTGCTTGTGAACACACTAGCGGCGTGGTAAGATTAACGTATGGAACCCTGGTACTGAATTTTCGACTGGTCCGATGAACATTGGACCGCAATCGGGGTCAATAAAACGAATAATAGATAATTATAAATAATAAGCATTAATAAGTTTTCGACAGAACTATCATAAATATGTCGAAAATCTAGTACGGGGTGGAACAATTTTTTAATGCGAATATATGGCACTTCCCAAAAATCATATACATTTTTGGTTTTAGTAGGAAAAAACCTTGTTGTACTTGTTGCGATGAAAAAACAGTTTAATTTAGATTAATATTACGACTTGCGAGGTCGTGGCATGGCAATCTTACGAGGCTTAGCCTCGTAAACATTAAAATAATGAATATATGTTAATTGACGATGTAAAAATTAAAGTAAAAGCCGGCAATGGTGGAGATGGAATTGTGGCATTTAATACTAACAAGATGTCGTTAGGGCCAACGGGTTCAAGCGGTGGCATCGGTGGTAGCGTTTACGTTGAGGGCGTGTCAGACCTGGGCGCATTGGGACAATTTCAACACAAGAAAGAATTGAAAGCAGAAAACGGAGAGAGAGGAAAACCACAACTTAATGATGGAGCAAATGGTGGAGATTTAATTTTAAAAATACCCATTGGCACAATAATTCATAACTTATCTACCAAAGAAGACACGGAAATAGTTTCTATTGGTCAGCGTTTGTTGGTTGTAAGGGGCGGAAAGGGTGGCCGAGGAAATTATAGATTTCGTTCGTCAAGAAACACTAGTCCGACCGAATCCGAACAGGGAAAACCAGGAGAAGAGTGTGAATTACGCCTAGAACTTAAATTAATCGCTGATATTGGTTTTATTGGCCTACCAAACGTTGGTAAGTCGAGTTTATTGAATCAATTAACCAATGCTAAGAGCAAGGTGGCCAATTATGCCTTTACAACTCTTGAACCAAACCTTGGCGTTTATTATGAATTGATCTTAGCAGATATTCCTGGGCTTATAGAAGGAGCATCAACGGGCAAGGGATTGGGAATTAAATTTTTGCGTCACATTGAACGCACTAAAATTTTATTTCATATTATTTCTGCAGAATCAATTGAGCCAACTATAGATTATCAAATTGTAAGAAATGAATTAAAGGCCCATAACAAAGAATTGTTAAATAAACCGGAATATGTTTTTTTGAGTAAAAGCGATTTATTGAGCAAGGAAGAAGTTGATAAAAAAACAGAAAAGCTAAAAGCTATTGGCAAAAACGCAATTGCGATTTCAACAACAGAAAATATTAATATTGATAAAGTGGAAGAAATCCTTAGAGAAATTATTAAACAAAAATATTTGACATAAATCATTGATTGTTTATTAAATGTATGCTATACTAATATAGTACAAGTGGGTTGCTTAATAAAATTTTAGTCGAGTTTATTTTTGAAACCAAACTTTAGGGAAGACCTTAAAATGTTAATCATTAATTTACCCCGATGTCTATCGGGGCGAAAAAACATGAACGGAACAATCAAAAACCTTAACGAAAAAGGGTTTGGATTCATTGCTGTTGAAGGCGAGGCTAAAGATTTATTTTTTCACAAAAATGAACTTAAAGGCGTAACTTTCGAAGAGTTGAAGACCGGAGATGCTGTGTCTTTTGACAAGGCAGATTCTCCAAAAGGACCAAACGCAACAAATGTAAATAGAATTTAATTTTATTTTAAATTTGTTAATAAAAATCACCCCGATGTACATCGGGGTGATTTTTAGTTTGATTGATTATGATTTTTATTCGATGAATGTCAGTGATTTGCCTTTTTTGTCTCCTCTGCCAGTTCTTCCAATACGATGAACGTAATCATCGTAGGTTGCGGGTTTATCGTAATTTATTACATGGCTTATGTTGTCAATATCAAGTCCGCGAGCAGCAACATCGGTTGCTATTAAAACCTGAATACGATTTCCTTTGAACATTTCAAGCGCTCGTTGTCGTTGAGATTGATTTTTATTGCCGTGTATTGATTCCACCTTTAGCCCTCGATGTATAAGCATCTTAGAAAGATTCTCTACTCCATGTTTTGTTCGTCCAAATACAAGAACTTTGCAAAACTCTTCTTGGATTAAAAGATCGTGTAAAATGTCCACTTTTTTGGTTCGATCTGTTATTCTAATAATGTCTTGTTCAATGTTTTGTGCGGTATCTCTGGTTTTAACGGAAACTTTAATTGGATTTTTAAGAAAATCTTTAATTAAATCTTCGATTTTACTAGAAATAGTTGCCGAAAATAAAAGAACCTGTTTTTCTTTGGGAGTGTTGCTCATTATAAAACGAGTATCGTTAATAAATCCCATGTCCATCATTCGATCGACTTCGTCTAATACGACGGTATTAAATTTAAATAAATTTATTTTCTTTCTTTCGATTAAATCTTTTAATCGTCCAGTTGTTCCAACGATTAAATTATAATTGTAGTTGAGCTCAGAGATCTGTCTGGCAAGGTTCGCACCTCCCACGCAACAAACAGAAAAGATTTTAATATTTTTAGTAAAAAGTTTAAATTCTTGATTTATTTGCAGGGCAAGTTCTCTGGTCGGAGTAACAATTAAAACCTTTTCTTTTGGATTGAGTAGTATTTTATTAATAAGTGGCACAAGGAAGGCAGCCGTTTTACCTGTTCCGGTATTGGCAATGCCAACAACGTCACGGCCATCAAGTACGGCCGGAATAACTTGGTCTTGTATTGGTGTTGGGGTAACGTATCCCTTGATCTCAATATTTTTTATTATTTGTTGATTAATTTTAAAATCTTGAAATTGATGTTTAGCAACAAAACATTCTTCTTTTTGATTCATGATTGCCTTGTTAATGAATTTTTGAGGATCTATAAATTCTCCACGTTGATTGCTTTTTCTGTAACCCGAAGAACCACTCGTTTTGAATCGAGAGGGATATGCAACACGCCTTCTTTTGTTGTTGAAACTTCTATTCATATTTTATGTAAATAAAAAAGGGACCAATTGGTCCCGATCAAGAGATTCAATTATTGATTATAATAACAGTATATATCAGAAATAAGTTCTTGTCAATAGATGAAATATCTGATACAATAAAATTACGTATGAAATACGATGTAGCGGTAATTGGCGGAGGACCTGCGGGGATGATTTCTGCGGGAAAAGCTGGCGAATTAGGAGCCAGCGTTGTTTTGATTGAAAAAAACAAGAATCTCGGGAAAAAACTTTTGATTACGGGCAAGGGGAGATGCAATATTACAAATAAAGAAAATAATTTGAGAAAATTTATAAATGAACTCGGAAAAAACGGTGAATTTCTTTTTTCTGCTCTTTCTAGATTTGGGGCCAAGGAAACAATAGAATTTTTTGAAAAACTTAATTTAAAAACAAAAGTTGAAAGAGGGGAGAGGGTTTTTCCAATAAGCGATAAATCAGAAGATGTGCTTGAAACGTTAGTTGGCTATCTCAAAAAATCGAATGTAAAAATAAAATTAAATTCAGAAGTAAAAAAAATAATAAAAAACCCCTCGATCGTGCTCGGGGTAAACAATAAAATCGAAAAAATTATTCTTGCGGATAATGAAGAAATTATTGCAGATAAATTCATAATTGCTACAGGAGGGAAGTCGCACTCTGGCACTGGTTCTACCGGAGATGGATATAAATGGGCCGAAAAATTGGGACATACAATTACAAAACTTTCGTCGGCTCTTGTGCCGATTATTGTAAAAGAGAAAATAGTTAAAGAATTAGAGGGATTGAGCTTAAAAAATGTCGAAATCAGTATTTATAAAGATAATAAAAAAATTGACTCCAGGTTTGGCGAGGCAATATTTACAAACGACGGAATGAGTGGACCAATTATCATCGATATGAGTAAAAAAATTGGACAAGAACTACCCGGCAATGTTGAAATTAAAATAGATTTTAAACCAGCATTAGATTTTTTAAAACTCGACCAAAGAATTCAAAATGATTTTCAAAAAGATTGTAAAAAATTATTTAAAAATAGCTTGAATGAATTATTGCCACAGAAACTTATTCCCGTTATCATAGAATTGTCTAAAATCAATCCCAGTAAAAAATCTGGTTCAATAGTTAAGGAGGAAAGAAAAAGATTAACCCATCTTTTAAAGGAATTTACATTAACAGTGAAATCATTGGCTGATCACGAAAGAGCAATTATTACTTCTGGCGGGGTTAAATTGAGTGAAATTGATCAAAAAACGATGAAATCAAAATTAATAGATAATTTATATTTTGCTGGGGAAATACTTGACCTCGACGGCCCAACTGGCGGATACAATTTACAGGTTTGCTGGACAACGGGATATATTGCAGGAGAAAGTGCTGGCATCAAATAATGTTTTTTTTGAAACAATCTTATTTAATTTAATGTATAATATATGGCAGTATGGATAATCGCACAGATGAGGAAATTGTTAAAATAGTGCAAAATGGCGACCCTGAGTCGTTTGGAATTTTAATTGAGAGATACGAAGAGAAATTTAAGAGATATGCGCGAAAGTTTTTAAGTAACCCAGAAGACATAAAAGATGTAACACAGGAAATTTTTATCAAGATATACTCTAATATTAAAAGTTTTGACATAGACAAAAGATTTTCTCCATGGGCATATAGAATTGCGCATAATGAATTAATAAACGTTTTAAGGAAAAAAGATAGATTGCCATTGCCGTTTTTTGATCCAGATACAATTTTCCCTCATCCGGTCTCAAATGAAAAAACGGATCGTGGGACAAAAGATGATGAGACAAAAAGAATTCTCGATAAATGTTTAGAAAAAATATCTCCCAAATATCGTGAAGTTTTAATGTTGTACTATCTTGAAGAAATGGACTATAAAGAAATTTCCGATATTATGCACGTTCCGGTTTCAACGGTTGGAGTTCGGTTAAAAAGAGGCAAGGAAATGTTAAAATTAAATTGTAATAACGTTGATATTGACTATGAACAATGATCAAGAAAAAAATTCAATAAAAGATAGAATTTTGAATGAAATCAAAAAGGGTGATTTAAAAATGCATCCCAAATTTACTTATGCCCTAAAAGCTATTTTTATGGTTGCGACGATTATAATTTTAATTATGATTGTGGTGTTTTTAATTAGTTTTATGGTTTTTTCCTTAAAAAATAATGGTGCTCAATTTTTAATAACCACAGGATTTATGGGTGTTTTATATTTAATTTATTCTTTGCCGTGGGTTTTTGTTTCAGTAACTTTATTTGCAATTTTATTAATTGAATATTTAGTAAAAAGATTCAAATTTGCATACAGACGACCATTAATTTATTCTTTGTTAATTGTGCTGATCTTTAGTACGGCTTGTGGAGTTTTAATGCACCGAGAATTTTTTCACAGAGGAGTCTCTTGTTTAATTAACGATTCCTTATATAGCCCAAAACCAGTTAATTTTCCCAATACTTATCAAGGGCAAATTCATAAAATTAATGAAAATGAAATACAAATTATAGATTTAAATGGAAGAATTATAGATGCAATATTTCCTTCAGAGTCGTTCAGATTAAAAGAAAATGAATTTGAGCCTGGAGACAGAATTATTTTCACTGGAAACAAAGATGATTTAATAATCAATATTTCCAGTTACCGAAAGCTTAATTGTGGCTGTGGGGGGTGCAATCTAGATGACCTGTAATTATAAAATTATGAAACATTTTTCAAATCCATTAGCCGATAGAATGCGCCCAGAAACGTTGAATGGGTTTCTTGGACAAGAAGAAATTATTGGTAATGATAAATTATTAAAAAAGGCGATTGAGTCAGATCAATTGCCTTCAATGATTTTTTGGGGTCCGCCGGGAAGCGGTAAAACAACTTTGGCATATATTATTGCCAAAACCACAAAGTCGGATTTTAAAAAAATTAGCGCTGTTGATACTGGACTAAAAGAATTAAGAGAAATTGTAGAAATTGCTAAACAAAATGAACGTTTAGGCAAGAAAACAATTCTATTTATTGATGAAATTCATCGTTGGAACAAAAAACAACAAGACGCTTTGCTTCCGGACGTTGAAAGGGGATTGATTGTTTTAATTGGCGCAACAACTGAAAATCCAAGTTTCGAAGTTGTAGGAGCCCTGCTTTCGAGGTGCAGAGTTTTTGTTTTAAAACAATTAACCAAAGAACATTTAATTAAGATTATCAATCAGGCAATAAAGGATAAAGAAAAAGGATTGGGATATTTTAAAATGAAAATGGACAAAAAGGTGATTGATTTGTTGGCACATATGTCTAATGGCGATGCGCGAACGGCTTTAAATGTTTTGGAATATGCTTCATCTTTATCGAAAAACATTACTGCGGAAATTATTAAAGAATCATTTCAAAAATCACATCTTTTATATGATAAAAATGGCGATGAACATTACAACATTATTTCTGCGTTACACAAATCAATGCGTGGGTCCGATGCAAATGCAGCAATTTATTGGCTTTGTAGAATGTTAGAGGGCGGAGAAGACCCACTATATATTGCGCGAAGAATCGTTAGATTTGCGTCAGAAGATATAGGATTGGCTAATTCTATGGCCTTAAATCAGGCCGTAGACGCATACAATGCCTGTCATTTCATTGGAATGCCTGAATGTGGAGTAATTTTAGCACAAGCAGTTGTTTATATGGCAAAATGCAAAAAATCGAATGAATTATATACGGCTTATGAAAAAGCAATGCAAGATGTTAGAGAATTTGGAAATTTGCCCGTGCCACTGCATATCCGCAACGCGCCAACAAAATTAATGAAAGATTTAAATTACGGAAAGGACTACAAATATTCTCCCGATTTCAATTATCAAGAAAAGCAAGAATATCTACCGGACAAATTAAAGAATAAAAAATACTTAAATTAAGCACAAGATAGATGCATCTATAGATGCATCTATTGCATCTATTGGAAAAAATCTTACGAGGTTTAACCTCGTAAGATTTTTTTAACTTTCAAATTTTAATAATTTCTGATAGGATAAAGATATGTCTCTCTCAATTGGAATTGTGGGATTGCCGAATGTGGGGAAATCAACCCTGTTTCAGGCGATCACCAAAAAACAAGTAGATTGCGCAAATTATCCATTTTGCACCATTGATCCAAACATTGGTGTGGTTGCTGTTCCTGACGAACGAGTTGATAAGTTAGCGGAATTAACTCATTCGGCAAAAAAGATTTATGCAACCGTAAAATTTGTTGATATTGCTGGATTGGTTAAGGGCGCGAGTCAAGGCGAGGGATTGGGCAATAAATTTTTAGCCAACATCAGAGAAGTTGATGCTATTGTATATGTTTTGCGTTGCTTTAAAAATGCAAAAATTATTAATACTCGTGAAAAAATTGACCCAGTAGAAGATAAAGAGATTTTAGATACGGAAATGGCTTTGAAGGACTTGGAGACCGTAGAGAATGTCCTAGAGAGACTGAAGAAGCCCGCCGCAACCCGCGGGATGCAGGCGGGCCCGTCAAAATGCAAAGCTTTTGGCGGAGAAAATGAGGTTTTAAAGAAGGCGATGGAATTTTTAAAAACTGGAAAAATTTTGAGTGAAATGGGGTGGGATGAAGAAGAATTAGTTATTTTACGTAGTTATCAACTTTTGACAATGAAAAAACGTTTGTATTTATTGAATGGTCAAGAAGAAGAAATTCCTGACGAAATTACAAACGTTTTCAAGGATAAAAATTGGCCATATATTATCATTGATATTTTAAGTGAATTTGGGGCAAACGATTTAGGCACGGAAGAAAGGAAAGAATTGGGCTTATCAGAATTATCAAAGTTGGACGAATTGATTAAAGAAGCATACAGATTGCTTGATTTGATCACGTTTTTAACAACAGGAGCAGATGAAACTCGTGCTTGGACATTGACCAGGGGCAGTACTGCACCACAAGCAGGCGGAGTAATTCATACTGATTTTGAAAGATGTTTCATTAAGGCAGAGGTTGTAAATTGGAAGGACCTGCTAAATGCCAACGGTTTTGGAAATGCTCGCGAAAAAGGTCTAATCCGCACCGAAGGCAAGGAAGCCATCATCAAAGATGGCGATGTAATTGAAATTAAAAGCAATGCGTAAATGAATATACAAAAACTTGAGAAAATTTTGAAAGAGAATGAACAGCCGAAATATAGGTTGGAACAGATTAAAAAGGCCATCTATAAAGATGGCGTTTGTTCGTTTTCAGAAATAAAAAATATTCCTAAGGACTTGCGAGAATTACTGGACAAAGAAATCCAAATTTTATCGTTTAAACAAGAGAATCTTTTAATTTCTAAAGACAATAAATCGTTTAAGGCATTATTAAGACTAAAAGATGATAATTTTATTGAAACGGTTTTAATTTCACCAAAGCCAGGATTGTGGTCAGTATGTGTTTCGTCGCAAGCAGGTTGTGCGCTGGCTTGTGAATTTTGCGCCACCGGCAAAATGGGTCTAAAAAGAAATCTCACATCAGAAGAAATCACTGATCAAATTTTATTTTGGCGTCAATATTTGGGTAACATTAGAAATTCGAAATTAGAGATTAGAGATTCCAATATTGCGATTAGCAATATTGTGTTGATGGGCATGGGCGAACCATTTTTAAATTGGGAGAACGTCGAACAAGCACTATTGGACTTAATTAATGAAGATTTGTTTGGTTTTGGTTCGCGTAGTATTTCTGTTTCAACTTCGGGAGTCATGGATAAAGTTGAGGATTTTGCCAAAGAATTTTCACAAATTAATTTGGCAATTTCATTACATTTTGCGAATAACAAAAAACGCAGTCAATATATGCCGATTAATAAAGAATATGATTTAGAAAAAATAAAGCAGGGGATTGAGAATTATTTTCAAATTACAAAACGAAAAATATTTATTGAATATCTATTGCTCAAAGATATAAACGATACTGAAAAAGATGTTGAAGAACTTTTAAAATATTTAAAATCAATTCAAAACAATTATTTATTGCATGTTAATTTGATTCGATATAATTCTACGGATTCAAAACTAAAAGCTTCTGATTATAACAAGGTTCAGGGGATTAAAAACTTTTTAATCAAAAATAAAATTAGCACGACAATTAGAAAAAGTTTAGGCTCGGAGATTCAAGCTGCCTGCGGTCAATTGACGCAAAATAAATAAGGTGGTAGTATGTAATTTAAGGAGACAAAAACATGGAAAAGGCGAGCAGAACGATTTCTTTTGGTTCTTTGAGGGGATTGAAGTACTTTTTTGTAACATATCCCAAATGTCCGGAATGTGGCAAGACGATGGAACTCCATGCAGAAGCGAACGGTCCGGTGGTCAGACACGGGCACAAGTGTGAGACATGCAACCTGATTGTAATAATCAGGTAGTGTCGTGCGAATTCGCCGGGGTGGGAAACCGCCCCTTTTATTTTTATTTTAATTTTTATTCTGTTATAATAAAAAATGTGCGGAGGTTAAACCTCCCGATATTAAAAAATAAATAATTTAAGGAGGTTTAACCTCAAAATATAAACATGATAATCAAAAAAATTATGGTAACAGGTGCGTCGGGACAGATTGGTTCCGAATTAATTCCGATTCTAAGAGAGAAATACGGCGATGACAATGTTATAGCAACTGACATTATTAAAAAAGATAATACTGGTATTTTTGAGATTGTTGATGTAGTTAAAAAAGAAAGCATTGAGATGGCAGTTAAAAAATATAACATTGATACAATTTACCATTTAGCGGCCATACTTTCAGCAAAAGGAGAAGAAAATCCTGCCCTTGCTTGGGACGTTAATATTAATGGAACATATAATATTCTTGAAGTTGCGCGCGAATATAAAATAAATAAAATTTTTATTCCAAGCTCTATTGCTGCTTTTGGACCAGAAACTCCTCGCGACAATACTCCGCAAGAAACTATTTTGCGCCCAAAAACAATGTATGGCCTAACCAAGGTAGCTGGCGAACTTCTTGGTGATTATTATGTAAAAAAATTTAATCTTGATGTTCGAGGATGTAGATTTCCTGGCATTATTAGCCATAAAACATTGCCAGGAGGAGGCACAACTGATTATGCAGTAGAAATTTTCTTTGCCGCAGTAAAAAATAAAAAATACACTTGTTTTTTGCAAGAAGATACGGTTCTTCCGATGATGTATATGCCTGATTGTTTAAAATCGATTATAGATTTAATGGAGGCAGATTTTTCTTCTCTTGAACACCACACTGATTTCAATCTTTCTGCAATGAGTTTTTCAGCAGGGGAATTAGCGGAAGAAATTAAAAAACATATTCCTGAATTCGTATGTGAATATAAGCCAGATTTTCGTCAAAAAATTGCCGATTCCTGGCCAAAATCAATTGATGATTCTATTGCCAAAAAAGAGTGGGGATGGAAACCACAATATGACTTAACAAGCATGACCAAAGACATGTTAGAGGTGTTAAGTAAAAAATAAAAACATATGGTAATTAAAAAAATCACAATCAAAAAAAACAACCCCGACGCTTCGACTTTGTCGAAGGTACGGGGCTCCGGTTATAATATTTTAGATAAAAAGGAATTAGATTCTTTAATTAAAAAAGAACCCAAGAGATTTAAATATTTAGCTGAGGGTGGAAACTATATTAATTTACAAGATTTAAATTTAAAACCAATTGAAGGAATTGATTTAGAAAAAACAAGCGAATTGGCGAAAATATTAAGAGCGATGGCATTTTGCGCAATCGACAGTATAAAATCTGGACATCCTGGTGGGTCGTCTTCAAAGGTAGAACAAATTTTATCCTTACTTTTGTCCGGTGATTTCGTTTTTGATCCACTAAATCCAAATCATCCCGGCAGAGATAGAATTGTTTGGGCGGCAGGTCATTGCACGCCATTATTTCATTCAATTTTATCTTTAATATATGAGTCGTTAAAAAGAAAAGGAGAAAAATTTGATATTGAAAAATTAGAAGCATTTTATCCTGCTTGCTTGGTTAAATTTAGACATTGTAACGGTCCCAGCGGTCATGTTGAATCAAATTATCCCTTGTCCGACATCTCTACTGGTTCCTCTGGACACGGATTATCTGCGGCATTAGGATTGGCAACATTACAGAAATCAAACGGATTAGATGCAAAAGTTTTTGTTTTAGCTGGAGACGCCGAAACCGAAGAAGGAATATCTTATGAGGCAAGAAATCTAATTCAATCATTGGGTATGAACAATATTGTTGTTAGTTTGGATTTAAATAAATTTGGTATTGATGGACCAACAACAGAAGTAATTAATTCTCCATACATAAATCACTGGTTTGGTGCGGGGTGGAATGTTATTGAGGTTAATGGGCATAATGTTACAGAATTAATTTATGCTTACAAAAAAGCATTTCAAGGATTCGATAATAAACGAGCAACTGTAATCATTGCACACACAATTAAGGGCAAGGATTACGGAAAACTTAATGACACTGCTGATTCGCATGGTATGCCATTGTCGCATGAAGAATATGTGCAAGTGATGAAGAAATTAGGATTTGAAATTCCTGGCATTGAAGGTGAGCAAATAAAAGATATTGATGTTGTTTTATCAAAGCTAACTAATGAATTTGTTGAATATTTAATTGAACGATTAGAAATTGGTGCAAAAAAACAAAAATCAGAACAAGAATTATTAAGCCAGATGAAAAAATCATTAGGAGATAGGCCGATGATTGATTACCAAAACATAAAACGACCAGAAACATTGCCAGCAGAATTAGTTTTTGAGCAGGGCAAACCAATTGCAACGAGAAAAGCGACAGAAGCATTTTTTAAATGGATGATGTCACAAACGGCATTCTTCTATTTGGGGTCAGGGGATTTAGCAAAATCAATTTTAACTAGTACTGCAGAAAATGTTTATGGAATTATAAATCAGGAAAATCCATTGGGGAGAGGAATTAGATTTGGTATTGCTGAACAAAACATGGCAATGATGTCTACGTCTTTAACGCAAGACATTTTGCCTGGAGGATTTAAGGCGATGAGTGTTTTTGCGACTTATGGAGTGTTTACATCGATTATGGCCAATTCCGTAAGAATGTCGTTAATTCATAATCATACTAATCCCAATTTTAATGGATTTTATATAATGTTAGCTGCACACGATGGCCCAGAAACAGGAGAAGATGGTCCAACGCATCATGGAATGTTTTGGATGTCATTATTTATGGCTTATCCGGGAATTAAGGTTTATAAACCACTTGATGCTAACGAAACAATTGAAATGTTGTTTTATGCGATGCAAAAAGGCGAACCAATTGCTTTGTCAGTAATGCGACCGAATACGCCAGTATTTAAAAGGGGTCCTTCGACGGGCTCAGGATTTACAGTTCCAGAGGCAAAGGAAGCAATAAATGGCGCCTATGTATTTAAAAATTATTCCGAAAATGGAAAAAAGAAAACCTGTTTAGCAATTTCTGGTGGACAAGTTTTAGCAAACGTTTTAGAGATTTTACCAGATTTGGAAGAAAATTATGATGTAAAAATTCTTGCTGTAACTTCGCCAGAATTGTTTGAAGAATTAAGACAAACCGATTCAGAAAAAGCAAATTCAATATTTTCTGATAAAGATAGAGAAGTTGTAATTACCCTTCATAATGGTTGGCCAGGATTCTTAAATGCATTTGCCTTACCAAAAGATTATGAAAAGAAAATAATTGGCATTAATAAATTCTTAAAATCAGGCACAACCGCAGAAGTCTATGAATACGCAGAATTCGACCCACAAGGCCTCAAGAAAAAAATATTAAAAGCATTGGAATAAATGATAGAAACACTTTTTCTTCACTATATAACATTACTTGGCGGGTGGATTTATGTCCTGATTTTTATTGGTATGTTTGTTGAGGGGGACGCAATTCTTTTCACTGCTTTTTATTTGGCGAGTTTGGGCGATTTAAATGTCTGGACATTAATTGCAGTGGCTATTATTGGAGTTATTTTCGGAGACATAATTTGGTATAAATTAGGAGAACATTTAGAAAAAAGATCGGGATTCTTTAGAAAAATAGCAGCCAAAATAACCAAACCACTAGACAAGAGATTAGCAATAAGACCAATAAGCACGCTTTGTATAACTAAATTTACCTATGGCATTCATCATGCTGTTTTATTGAGGGCTGGAGCAACAAAACTTCCTTTTAAAAAATATATTATAACCATGTTTTGTGCTGCTGTTTTTTGGACTAGCGTAATTGGTGGATTGGCGTATTTTTCCTTCGTTTCTTTTGACTTATTAAAAAAATATATTAAGTATGGAGAAATTGGTTTGTTGTTTGGAATTATACTTTTTTGGATAATAACACATTTTCTTACAAAAATTGGTAACAAGAAAATCGAAGAAGAACAATGAAAAAAAATGCCATAAAAATTTTACTTATAGTAATTTTGACTACGATTTTTTTATCTGTTGGTTTTTTTGTGGTTGCTTCAGAAAAAGACGTCAATGGAATACACTGCCTAATGACTAAATGGAAAAGTAAAAATTTTTTAATTGCATTAGATGTTTTAATTGATTTAAAAATATCAAATGCTGAAACTTACAAATCAGAAATTCAATCGAAACTTAATGCAATTTGTAGTTCAATTGATAACAATGAATCAAAACAAGCAATAAACAATTTATTAAATTATTATCAGGAAATCAAAAACAATTTGAATAAATTAGATAAAGAACAAAAACAAGAAATTAAAAAATCTATTAATCGAGCAATCCCTCAAAAAGAAAATGATTATTTAATTTATCAAAAACAAGCATTTCAAAAACGCAAAGAATTAATTTTAAAAACGTTAGACGAAAAGATTAAAAACAATACTGACAAAATCAGAACATTGCTGAATCAACAAGACGCTAATGCATTTATCAAAAAACTTCAAGCATTACGTGATAAAATCGGGTCTCAAATTCAAGAAGCATTAAATAATAGTGATGAAGAAAACTTAAACTTATCAATTTCCGAACTTAAAACAGAGTGGGACACAATTAGAGAAGAAATTAAAACAAAATTAATTGAAAATCAACAATGAAAAAAATTATTATAGTTATAATTTTATTAATAATTATTATTGCAGGATACTTTTTAATTCTTAACAAAAAAGCATCAGACATTAAAATATCTTCCGATTCTGGATTGGAAGATATGAATTTGGACACTTTCAATATTGGTACCGAATTATCGTCTGATTTCTTTCCAGAAATTTAAGTAATTTTTATGAGAGTATTAATTTTGACAAGAAATCTAAGTTCGGCTGAAGACGCCAACACAAAACAAATGAACGGTAAGACAGCCGATGCCTCTGGCGGATATGGCAGAGAAAACATTAAAGACGCATTATCAATTAAAAGAGCATTGCCGAATCATGATGTAAAAATTTATTCTTTAAGCGAAGATAGTTATTATCAAATTCGCGCTGAAAAACCAGATGTTGTTTTTAATCTATGTGACGATGGTTTTCGTGGTGATTATAATCTAGAGCCACACGTTGCAGCAATGTTTGATATTTTAAATGTTCCTTATACTGGGAACAATTATTTCACGATTGCTTTATGTCAAAACAAAGCCAGAGCAAAAGATATTTTAACTTATAACGGGGTTTTAACTCCTAAGTTTCAAGTTTTTGCAGCTGCTGACAGAAAAGTTGATCCAGGATTAAAATACCCCTTAATTGTTAAACCGATTCGTGAAGATGGAAGCGTTGGCATAAGGGAACGATCTGTGGTTATAAACGAAGAACAATTAAAGGAAGAAATTGCCCATATTGTAAATTTTTATAAACAAGAGGCCTTAGTTGAAGAATTTATCGATGGTAGAGAATTTACAGTTTCTTTAATTGGCAACAAAAGACCGATTGCTTTACCTGTTGCAGAGATTGATTTTGCTGGCATGCCAGAACATTTACCAAAAATCGTTTCTTATCGAGCAAAATGGATAAAACAAAGTATGGCATATAAACACACTCCAATAATTTGCCCAGCACTAAATATAGATGAAAAAACAATTAAATTAATAGAAGATACTGCAAGAAAATGTTATAAGATTTTTGGTTGCAGGGGATATGCGCGAATAGATTTTAGATACGACGAAAAAGAAAAAAAACTTTATGCCCTTGAAATTAATCCCAATCCCGATGTTTCTGAAGAATTTGACATTGCCACTTCGGCAAGAGCAGCAAACATGACTTATGCTGATTTAATCCAAAAAATTATTGATTTTGCAATTGAAAGAAAGGACTAAAACCCGTCAAACGGGTTATAAATATGAGAAAATTTATTTTTATATTTTTTATTGGTTTATTTTTATTTGTGCCGACGTCTTTTGCTCGAGACGTGGTTAATGATTGGTATGTTAAAAATCTAAAAACAGAAATCATTGTAAATACTGATTCTTCGCTTTTAATCACAGAATATATTACTGCCGACTGCGGAAACTTGCCAGATAAGCATGGCATATTTAGAACATTGCCATTACAAATTAAAACTTCGGGAAAAACGATTTCTATCTCTGTAAAATTAATTAGTATTACTGATTTTAATGGCACGCCATATAAATATTCTACAACCAAACAAAATAACACGGTAACCTGGAAGATTGGTGATGCGAACAGAACCGTTATCGGTGTAAATAATTACAAAATAATTTATCGAGTTGAAAATACAATTCGTTTTGATAATCCTGAATTTGATGAATTGTATTGGAATGTTGTCGGAGCTTTTTGGGATTTAGAAATTGATAGTACTTTTACGGAAATTGTTTTGCCCAGCGGGGCGAAACAAGAAAACAGCCCCATTTCTATTTATTCTGGAGATTTGAATGCAAAAACCAATAGTTTGGCAAGTTACGGTTGGTATACTAATAATATTTTACAAGTTTATAGTGCCACAACCCTGAAAAAAAATCAGGGCATTACTGTTTCCATTGCCATGCCAAAAGGTATTTTCGTGCCATATAAGCCGGGGTTTTTTGAAAAATATTCCAAATATTTGTTATTTTTGTTGCTGATAATCGTTATTATTATTTGTTATTTGGCTTGGAGAAAAATAAAATGTACAGACAAGACCTAAAAGAAGAATATTATACATTAAAAGCGAAACAGGATAAGTATCCTGCTCGTTCAGTTTACAAGCTTCAACAAATTGATGAAAAGTTTAATTTATTTAAAAAAAATGATAAAGTTTTGGACTTGGGATGCGCTCCAGGCTCATGGTTGCTGTATGCTTCTCGAAAAATTGGAGAAAAGGGGGCAGTAACAGGGGTTGATTTAGAAGATTTAAAAACAGAAATTCCTTCTAATGCAACATTTTTAAAATTGGATGTATCAAATTTTGGTAATTCAATTACCAAAAAGTTTAATGTAATCATGTCTGATATGGCACCAAACACTTCCGGAGATCATTCTGTGGACGTTCAAAGATCAATAGAATTATGTGAAATGGCATTAGAAATTGCAAAAGTCAGCTTAAATAAGGGTGGCAATTTTCTTTGCAAAATATTTGAAGGCGAGGGGATACAAGAATTTTTTAAAAAAATGGAACAAAGTTTTAGTTTCGTAAAACGTTACAAACCATTGGCTAGTCGCAGTGAAAGCAGAGAAATATTTATTATTGGTAAAAATTTTAATGGATAACATACCAAAAGAATATAAAAAAGATTATATTAATTTTGCTGGATGCAAAATTAATTTGTCTATGAAGCCACTAATTCCAAGAAAAGAAACAGAATTTTGGATAAAAAAAACAATGCAAGATGTTGGAAGCGCTGGAATTGTTGGAGATGTCAACGTGCTAGACGTGTTTGCTGGTTCTGGATGTATTGGCATTTCAATTTTAAAACATATCGAGAATTCAAAAGTAGATTTTATAGAAATTGATAAAAATTTGATTAAACAAATCCAGCTAAACTTAAAATTAAATAAAATCAACCCACGCAAATACAAAGTAATTCAATCGGACATATTTCGGTCCTTCAAGGACCGAATATTGGGCACAAGATACAACTATATTTTTGCCAATCCTCCATACGTATCGATAAAAAACAAGCACCTAATTCAAAAATCAGTGCTTGATTATGAACCACATCTGGCCCTATTTGGTGGAGAAGACGGATTGCTATATATCAGAAAATTTTTAAAAGATGCGAGGAAATATTTAAAACCGGGCGGTAAAATATATATGGAGTTTGATTGTTTACAAAAGATGGATTTAGAAAAATTGTTAAAAGAATTAAATTATCCAAATTATAAAATTTACAAAGATCAATTTAAAAAATATCGCTACATTTGCATTCAGAATTAAAATAATTTAAAATAAATAACATGATTGAACCAAAAGAAGAAAAAACATTGGTATTAATAAAACCAGATGGAGTAAAGAGGGGATTGGTTGGAGAAGTTGTTTCGCGCATTGAAAGGCGTGGACTTAAAATTATTGCTTTGGAAATGGCCTGGCCAACGAAACAGCAGGTTGACGACCACTATCCAAAAAACATTGAATGGATAACAAGAATTGGCGAAAAAACAAAAGCAACTTATGATAAATATGGTTTCAACGCTAAAGATGAAATTGGCACAGATAGTTCAGAAGAAATTGGCAAGATGGTTAGGGGATGGTTAATTGATTATATGACCTCTGGCCCAGTTGTTAAAATGGTGATTAAGGGCATACACGCCATAGACATGGTAAGAAAATTGGTTGGCAATACAGTTCCTGCGCTAGCTGAAATGGGAACAATTAGGGGAGATTTTTCAGTTGATTCACCAATTGCAGCGAACAAAGGCAAGAGAGGTATTAGAAATCTCATTCATGCATCAGAAACGCCAGAAGAAGCAAAACACGAAATTGAATTTTGGTTTTCACCAGAAGAAATTCACGACTACAAGCGCGCAGAAGAAGATATAATGTTCTAAAATTAAACCCAAATAACTATCTTAAAATAATGCCCGTACCCTTGGTATGGGCATTATGCAATATATTAACAGAGAAAAGAGTATTAAAATCTATGAGCAACATTAAAGAACACATATACCACGTAAAGGGGATGCATTGTGCATCTTGCGAGCTTATTATTGAAAAGAGAATGTTGGAATTCAAAAACGTAAAATCAGTTGAAGCATCCGTCAAAAATGAACAAATCAGAATTGAATTTGAAGGAGAATTACCAGAAACAAATGAATTAAACAAAATATTTGAAAAAGAAAATTATATTTTTTCTAATCAAATGCTAAAAACAAAAGAGAAAGAACAAGAACAAGGAAAGAAAAACGATACTTCTACGATTGTTGGAGTGGCAATATTTATAATCATCGGTTTTTCCTTAATAAAAAATAGCAATCTCTCTGGCATAATTAATGTTACCTCTAAATCGTCTTTGCCGGCTTTTCTGTTTTTGGGACTTTTGGCTGGAGTTTCTAGTTGCGCAGCTTTAGTCGGCGGACTAATTCTTTCAATGTCAAAACAATGGACGGAAATGTATTCGGAAAAGGACTCAACCAAGAAAAAACTTCAACCACATATCATGTTTAATGTTGGAAGAGTTATTGCTTATACTGTTTTAGGTGGACTTATTGGCGCTATTGGCAGTAAATTCCAAGTTTCTTTGGTCTTTACCTCCATTCTAATTGTTGCCGTATCTATAATGATGTTTTTTTTGTCATTACAAATGTTGGGAGTAAAAGCATTTCGAAAATTTCAATTCACAATGCCTAAATTTATAACTCGACGCATTGCTGACGAAACCAAATTTAAGGGCAAATATATGCCATTTATAATGGGAGCATTGACCTTTTTTCTTCCCTGCGGATTCACCATAACTGCTCAAGGGCTGGCATTGATTTCTGGTGGCGCAGTACAAGGTGCTTTGATTATGTTTTTCTTCGCATTAGGAACATTGCCAGCATTATTTGCAATTGGCCTGTCTTCAATTAAATTTTCTCAAAAGCCACATTTGGCTGGCAAGTTTTTAAAAATTGCTGGAATTTTGGTTTTGTTTTTTGCCTTGTTTAATTTGAATGCTCAATTAAACGCATTGGGCCTTCCGAGTTTAAGTAATTTAAATTTAAATAGTGTTCAAGACAACAATACCACAAAAGGCGAAATTAAGGACTTGGCGCCAATGGTTAATGGCAAGCAAATTCTGAAAATGCAAGCATCGGCAAGTAGATATACGCCAAATTATTTTAAAGTAAGAGTCAACGTTCCTGTGCGATGGGAAATTACTGATACTGGCACAAGTGGTTGTACCAATGCCGTTATTTCAAGAAATCTATTTAGTGGTTCAATTGATCTTGCTCCTGGAAAAACTAGCGTGAAAGAATTTACGCCAACAAAAGTTGGAAAATATAAATTTAGTTGTTGGATGGGAATGGTTTCTGGAGTAATGGAAGTAATTTAAATATATGGAAAAAATTACATTAAATATTTTGGGCATGCACTGTGCTTCCTGCTCAAGCGTAATTGAAAATGCATTAAAAAATGAAAGCGGAATAAATTCCGCAAATGTTAATATTGCCACGGAAAAGGCTTATTTAGAATTTGATGAACAAAAAATTAATATTTTAAAAATACAAAAAATAATTAATGATTTAGGATATAAGATACAAGAGAAAGATGATAAAGATAAAATTAAAAATGAAATTAAAAAATTAAAAAATGCTTTTATCTTTTCATTAATTTTGGGAATTCCAATTCTTTATTTAACTATGGGCAAAATGCTTGGACTTCCACAAATTAATATTTCTATAAAGCTAAATGTAATTATTCAATTTATAATCACAACAGCAATTATGGCTGTAAATTATCCACTTTATATCTCTGGACTGAAAAAATTAATTAAAAGAAGTCCAAATATGGACTCTTTGATTGAAATCGGGACTTTGGCTGCTTATTTTTATAGTATAGTTATATCTTTAATGATTTTATTTAAACCAAATTTTTCTGGAGAACATTTATATTATGAAAGCGCAGCATTGATTTTAGTTTTTATCTCTTTGGGAAAATATTTAGAAACCGCAACCAAAGGCAAAACTGGCGATGCAATAAAAAAATTAATGGGACTTCAGCCAAAAGAAGCAACTATTTTAAGAGATGGCGAAGAAATAAAAATTTCAATATCTGAAGTAAAAGTTAATGATATTATTTTAGTTAAACCTGGCGAAAAAATTCCAGTTGATGGAATTGTAATTGATGGGTATTCTGGCGTTGACGAAAAAGCAATCACAGGAGAAAGTATCCCTGTTGAAAAAAAGATTGGCGATGAAGTGATCGGAGCAACAATTAATAAAACTGGGGTTTTAAAATTTAAAGCAACTCGCGTTGGCAAAGATACAATGCTTGCACAAATTATTAAAATTGTTGAAGAGGCAATGGGCTCAAAAGCACCAATTCAACTTTTAGCTGATAAGGTTGCTTTTTATTTTGTGCCAGCGGTTATGATTATTGCCGTTATCGCATTTATCGCTTGGTTAATTTTTGGGCAATCATTTACTTTTGCACTTACAATTTTTGTAGCAATTTTAATTGTTGCTTGTCCTTGTTCGTTGGGGCTTGCAACTCCAACCGCAGTTATGATGGGCACTGGGCTTGCAGCAAAAAATGGAATTTTAATTAAAAGCGGAAAAGCACTAGAAATTGCTCGCGATGTAAATATGATTGTTTTTGATAAAACTGGAACCCTAACAAAAGGAGAACCAGTTGTAACCGATGTTTTGCCAGCAAATATTTTACAATTAGCAGCCTCTATTGAGAAAAATTCTGAACACCCATTAGCGCAATCAATTGTTAATGAGGCCAAAAATAAAAATCTTATACTGGATGAAGTTAGGGACTTTCAAGCAATACCTGGTCATGGAGTTTTGGCCAAACTGGATAGCAAAATAATTTTATTTGGAAACAGAAAATTAATGGCAGATAACAACATTGACATTCAATCAGTTGAAAAACGAATGGAGGAATTAGAAAACCAAGGAAAAACAGTAATGATTTTAAGTTTTGACAATAAAATAATGGGGTTAATTGCAGTGGCTGACACACTAAAAGATTTTTCAAAACAAGCAATAGAAATGTTGCATAATCTTGGCAAGAAGGTTGCCATAATCACTGGCGATAATAAACGCGTAGGAGAGGCGATTGCCAAAGAGCTCGGAATTGATAAAGTTTTAGCAGAAGTTTTACCACAAGGAAAATCAGACGAAATTAAAAAATTACAAAGCCAAGGAAATATTGTAGCAATGGTTGGAGACGGGATAAATGATTCTCCAGCACTAGCACAGGCTGATTTAGGCATTGCATTGGGCTCTGGCACCGATATTGCCATGGAAACAGGAGACATCGTTCTAATTAAAGATGATTTGCGTGATGTAGTAAGAGCAATTGACTTAAGCAAATTTACATTAAAGAAAATTAAACAGAATCTTTTTTGGGCATTTATTTATAACGTGGTTGGCATTCCTGTTGCAGCCGGAATTTTATATCCTTTAACTGGTTGGCTTTTAAATCCCGCTATTGCTGCGATGGCCATGGCTTTTTCATCAGTAAGCGTAGTAAGCAATTCTTTATCAATGAAGCGATACAAAAATTAGACATGGGCTCTTTTATTTTTTAGAAAAATCTGATAAAATAATAGTAATGAACGCAACGATTTTTCAAACAATTAATGGAATTGCAAACACTTCAAAGATTATTGATTTCTTGGGATTATTTTTTGCTGACTACTTATTGTATCTTGTGGGGATTGTTTTCATTATCGCTCTATTTGTCAAAAAAACACGATTGATGGCAATTTCTGTTGCTGTCACAACGCTCCTTGCTCGTGTCGTTGTTGCCGAACCATTAAAAAGAATTTTAAATACAACCAGACCGAATGGCGAACCGTTTTCGTTTCCATCGGGACATGCCACAATAGTTTTTGCCATCGCAATGGCGATTTATTTTTTTAATAAAAAATGGGGAATTGTTGCTTTCGTGGTTGCAATATTAGTTGGAATTGCAAGAATTTATGTCGGTGTTCATTGGCCATCAGATGTTATTGGTGGTGCATTAATTGGAATTTTGTCGGGAATAATTGTACATTTTACGAGGCTAAGCCTCGTAAAGTTAAAAAAATAAATTCGTCGAGGCTTAGCCTCGTAAACGCACCGCTTGACTTTTAAAAATTGTTTTCATATAATAAATATGCTCGTATTTGGCGATAGGGGCCAAAAAAGAGCGAATATCGTAATTGAGGCGGAAGCTTTTTGTCCGACTTGAATCTGCTTTTGTAGGACAAAACAGAGGAGAGATAAAAAGAGCATTTTCCCGCTGAAATGATTGTTGCCACTATCGCTCTGTGACAGCACTCACTCGATATTCGCTCTTTTTTGTTTGACGTGATATAATTAATGTTAAGAGGTTTAACCTCATAATATTAAAAAATAATTTCGGGAGGTTAAACCTCCAAACATAAAAGATGCTATCAAAACAAAAAATCGAAGAATTTAAAAAAGAGTTTGAAGGCGATATATTAACACAAAGATTTTGGCGCGAAATTTATTCAACTGATGCCAGTTTATATAAATTCGTTCCAGAATTAATTGTTTTGCCGAAAACAAAAAACGATATTCAACAAACAGTAAAATTCGCCAAAGAAAATCAAATTGGCATTACTTGTCGCACTGCAGGAACATCTGTTGCTGGCACAGCAGTGGGCCCAGGAATCATTATGGATTTTACTCGATATTTCGATCAAGTATTGGAGATCAGCCCCTCGACTGCGCTCGGGGCAGGCTTCGTTCGCACTCAGCCTGGGGTAATTTACGACGATTTACAGGCAAAGTTGGCTGAAAAGGGCCTATTTTTGCCTCCAGTGCCAGCCTCATCAAGAGCTTGTATGATTGGCGGAAATGTTGCCACTAAGGCCTGTGGAGGAGGAGCCGTAAAGTACGGTACGCTTGATGATTTTATGCTGGCGATTGAATTTGTTGATGCTGACGGAGATATCGTAAATACCGAAACCGGAGCTGGTGTTGAAAAATTTAAAACAAAATTAGAGACATTGCGCACAAAAATTTTGAATGATAAAAAATCGATGGCAATTATGAATCGAAAAGCGGATGTACAAAATGCTTCTGTTTATAATATTTCTGCTTTCGATAAATATGCAGACACAAATGAATTAATTGCACATTTAATGATGGGCAGTATTGGAACTTTGGGGATTTTTACGGAAATTAAATTAAAAGTGATACCGAAACCAACCGAGAAGCCAGTTTCTTGGGCAGTATTTTTATCTGACTTATATCAAATTGATAATTTTATTAAAGAAGTTAAACGACTTGGTTGCTCGGGAGTAGAATTAGTTGATAAAGTTTCACTTGAACTTGCATCGAGTTGTTTTCCGATGCTTGGTTTGTCCAAAGAAGCAGAAGCGATGTTTATTGTTCAGTTTGATGAAAAAATTGAGGCGACCCTAAAAGAATTTGAAAACTCATTAAAGAATTTTAGTTTGGTTGGCGAAGTAATTAAAGATGCCGACAAAATGGGAAAAATTTGGGAACTGCGAAAATGTTTACTACCATTAACTGCAAAATTTTCTCCCACAACCAAACCATTGGTTTCGATTGATGATGTTGGAGTGAGAATAAAAGACATTCCAGATTTGCTTAAAGATCTAAGAAAGATATTTAAAGATTTGGATATTCAGGTTGCCTTATATGGTCACGCCGGAACAGGAACGATTCACATTGACCCAGTTATTGAGGCGTCAACAACCAAACACATTAAAACAATCAAAAAAATTGCCGATAGAGTTTATTCCGCAGTTTTTAAATATGATGGCACAACCGCAACTGAACATGGTGGAGGGAGATGTCGAAGCATGTATATGAAAAAAGAATGGGGTGGAAAAATTGTTAAATATTTGAAAGAAATTAAAAATATCTTTGATAAAGATGATATTTTAAATCCCAGCACAATGTTCAGCAAAGATAAAATTTACGACAACATTAAACTTCCGATGAAACCATTAGGAAATGAAGAGTGGCCATGTATGGAATGTGCTTATTGTCAAAACAAATGTCCTGCCTGGATAACTTCCAAGAAAGGGGAGACTGGACCCAAGCAGTTTAAGAACCTGATAAGGTACAAACTGCTTGCCCCGAACTTAGTCGAGGGGGAAACCGAGGAAATCGAAGAGCAAATCAGAAAATGTGTTCTGTGCGGAATGTGTACAAAAACTTGTGATACAATCGTCGGCGCAAAATTGAAAGAGTTTAATGAAAGTTACCGCGAGGGAAAATTGAAATAAATTAAATCAATCTTCGTAATAATATCTGTAAAATAAAACTGGTAAATTTTTTCATTTAGTTAAAAGATGACCCCTGCTAGTGGTCATCTTTTAACAGATATGCACTTTATGAAAGGAGGTAAATCATGAAACGCTTCATGGTTCCGCGCACAGCGCACTGTTCAGACGGCTGTCTACGAAGGGGTCCAGAGAAACAATCCGGGCCCCATTTTTATTTTTCATTTTACCACTTGACAATTTAACATGAAGTATGCTATACTTACGATAACGCTAAGGAGGCGTAAAGATGAAAAAAATGTTCGTTCTTTCAATGGTTCTGATTATGTTCGTGGTCATCGGCATCGGATGCCACAGGGCCGAGCCGAAAGACGGAGAAGAGCTCGTGATCCAATCAAATTATGAGCGAATCGATGTCGTACGTGCCCGGGTTCTGGACACGGGAAAATCAATGCCCGGGTGGGGTTTCGTTATTGTTACAAACCCCAAAGACAACGATGATTACTACTTCAAAAGGAAGGTTATGATCCTGAGCATAGGGATTACTCCGAGCAACAGAGTAGTCGAGGATTGTGACATTAAGTGTGGAGATGAGATATTTTTTATACTTATCTCTGCTACCGGAGACGATCCGGTAGCCATTTCTCAAGACATGCTCAAGGGTACTATTTCGGGCTATTACATGGCCGTGGAATACAAGGGGGTCCTGGACAACAACAGGCGCCTCATTAACCCTCCCAAGAAGTAACACGATCACGACCACGGAACCGCAAGGCGGGCGAGTACTATGGAGTGCCTGCCCGCTATTTTTTTATTCAAAATTCAACCTTCAACTCAAGCTACGATCGTGTCTTGAGTGGAAGAAAACCATAATTCCGATTATATTATAATTCTGTTTGATATAATTTATCCTGACTCAAAAAATACAACATTCTGTTTGACGAATCGTATTTTATTTCTGGTTTTTCTGTGGTAATATAGTTTACCGTATTTCGTGGTAAACGATTATCCAGTTCCGTAAACAAAATCGAATTATCAGTTGAAATAATTAAATGTTCGTCTGTCTTTGAATACCAAATAACATCATTTATCGTTTGATTAAAATCGATTTTATCTAAATCTCCTTTTTTTCGAGGGATTGAATTATTGGTTACGTCATCCAACCATAAAATTTCTACTGATTTATCTTTTTGACATAGCAATTTTTTATTATCCTCAGACAAAATCCATTTTCCCTTATTGAAACTCGGAAATACTTGATCAAACATCTGTGCTGATTTTAGAGTGGTTAAATTTAGTTCAAAAATTTCACCATTTATGCTGTCTAAATAAATAATCCCATCTCTGTAAATAACATAATTTGCCACGTTTTGCATTAATAGTTCTTTATTTTCTGTTCGATAAAGATTGTTTTCCAAAATATAATATGACTCTGATTCTTTTTCGGCCGTAAAAGCAATATATCCCTGACTTTCAGTAGCCACTAAAGAAATTTTGGGATTTGTGGGAAGCAATATAATGCTATTTGCCTTTGTTACAAGGTTTGGCTGAACTATTAAATTTTTTTCCCAAGGATAAAAATTTTCTTTTGTAATTTTAACATTATATATTTTGGGACTTAATCGCTTAATTAATTTATTGGTAGTTGTTTTTAATTTGTCGTTAATATATATTTCAGCTCTAGATGGATCTGACTTCAAATAAATTCCACCCGTAGCAACAATTGTTTTTTTATCAAAATCAAAATTATATCCCAGGGCATAAAAAATTATCATCGGAACAACAATGATAAAAATTACCACAAAAAGATAAAAAATTATTCTGCGTGTCTTTCGGGTCATAAATTCAATTTAGCACTTTTAAAAACAGTTGCCAATACTTAATAATAATGCTAATCTACTAATATAAATGCCAATCTACAGACTGCGAATTCGCAGTTCGCATAATTGGCATAAAATTAATTTTCGCATTTAATTATGTTTATAAAGAAAATAGGCATTGATTTAGGAACGGCCAATACGTTGGTTTATATCCCGGGCAAAGGAGTGGTTATTAATGAACCATCGGTTGTTGCTGTTTCAATTGAAGATAACAGAATATTGGCAGTTGGAAACGAGGCCAGAGAAATGATCGGTAAAACTCCAGACTCGATTGTTGCTTCCAGGCCGTTGAGAGATGGTGTTATTGCTGATTATCGAATTACTCAGGCAATGCTTTCGTATTTTATTAACAAAGCCAGTGGAAAATTTAGGATATTTAGACCCGAAGTTTTGATTTCTGTACCCGCAGGCATTACTTCCACCGAAAAAAGAGCTGTAATTGAAGCAGCAATTCAATCTGGAGCTAAATCAGCATATATTGCCAAACAACCGGTTTTAGCTGCTATTGGCGCAGGAATCCCCATAAATTCTCCCGTTGGAAATATGATTATTGATATTGGCGGTGGCACAACTGACGTGGCAATTATTTCTTTAGGCGGAATCGTTGCCTGGTCTTCAGTTAGAGTTGCTGGAGACAAAATAGATAGAGCAATTGCCGATCACATCAAAAGAAAACATAATTTAGCTATTGGCGAAAGAACTGCTGAAGAAATTAAAATTCAAATTGGCAGTGCGATTCCCAATCCCGAACGAGGCACAATTAAAATAAAGGGCAGAGATCTAATTGAGGGTTTGCCAAAAATTGTTGAAATTACCAACAAAGAAGTCGTAGAGGCAATTTCTGGAGAATTAAAAGAAATTATCCGTGCAATTAAAAGTGTTTTACAGGTTACACCGCCAGAATTAGCAGCTGACGTTATGGACAGGGGAATGTTCATTTCTGGGGGTGGAGCATTGCTTTCAAATTTAGATGATTTGATATCTAAAACAACCGGCGTGCCTTGTTATGTAACCGAAGATCCGTTAACTTGTGTTGCCAAAGGATGTGGCGCCGTTTTAGAAAATTTGGAAATTTATAAAAGAAGTATTATGAGCAAGAAATAAACCTATGCGTATAGCAATTTCTGTAAATATTCCTCTCGAAAAAAGAACCGGAGTTGAAGAATATATTTATCATTTACTCTGGAATCTCTCGTCGGTTGATGGTTTTGAAAATCATCAATTTTTTATATTAACTCCGCAAATTACGTCGGTTTTAAAAGAAATCGCCGAAGGATCGAAGACGGACAATAAAAGATACATTTTAAAACAACTGAATTGGCCATTTAAAAAGTTTTGGACAATTATTCGATTGAGTTGGGAAGTGCATAAAAATAAATACGATATTTTATTTACGCCAGCACATTTACATCCGTTTTTGCCTAAAAAAACAAAATTGATTGTTACAATTCAAGGATTAGAATTTGAGAAATTGCCTAAAATGTATTCATTTTTAAAAAGAAAATTCTTAAGATGGATTACGAAAAGAAATACAAAAAGAGCAAATAGAATTATCGTGCCATCAAAGTCAACAAAACAAGACTTATTAAGGTATTACCCCGATGTTTTTAAAAAAGTCGGGGCAGGCAAAATCTTTGTTGTGTATCACGGAGTTGGGAACCCCGAAGTCGCGTTTGACGCGACGCAGGCCGCGTTTGACGCGGTCCAAACAAATCATTTTGGCCCGTACCTAATTTATATTGGCAGACAAGATAAAAGAAAAAACATTAATGGCCTAATTAAAGCGCTCAGGATTTTAAAAAACGATCATAAAATACCACATAAATTAATTTTAGTTGGACCAAATACTGGATATAAAATTCCCAATGATTTAAAAAATGAAATAATTTGCACCGGGTATGTTAGTGATGAGAAAAAATGGAATTTATTAAAGAATGCCGATGTTTTTGTTTATCCATCTTTTTATGAAGGATTCGGACTTCCAATTTTAGAGGCACAAAAAGTTGGCACACCGGTTGTTTGTTCAAGTATCTCCAGTATGCCGGAAATTGTTTTTAATCCGTCACAAAAGGAGCCAAGTGCGGTTTTGGTTAATCCATATAAACCATCGGAAATTGCCGAGGGGATTCATCAAATTATTCGCAATCAAACATTTAGCGACGAATTAGTTAAAAGGGGATATGAAAATATTCAACGTTTCTCCTGGCCCAAATGCGCCAAAGAAACATTAGATGTAATTTTAAAATGAAAATTGCAATTATAAACGATTATTTAGTGAATTATGGCGGAGCAGAGAAGACATTTAAAACATTGTCTGATATTTTTCCTGACGCCGAGTTGTATACTCTTTTTTATGACCCAAAAATAAAGAAAGAACTGTTTCCGATTCACAGAATGAACACTTCTTTTTTACAGCGATTGCCATTGTTTATTAGAAAAAGATATCAATTATTGCTACCATTTTTACCAATTGCCGCCGAAACTATCGATTTAAGAGATTATGATATTGTGATTTCGGCAAGTCATTCATTTGTAAAAGGAATTATTACTCGACCAAAAACAATTCATATTTCGTATTGTTTTAGTCCTACGCGTTATTTGTGGGACAAATCAAGAAAAAATATTTTGTTACATTATTTCAGAATGTGGGACAGGCAAGCATCGGAACGGGTGGATAAATTCATCGCATGTTCGAGAGCGGTACAAAATAGAATTAAAAAATACTATAAAAGAGAGTCGGTAGTAATATACCCGCCCGTTCAAATCTCCTCCTACGCCAAGGCTTCGGAGGACAAGCAAAATTCAGAATTCTATCTGATTGTGTCGCGATTACAAAAATACAAGCGGATTGATTTGGCGGTTGAAGCGTTTAATAAATTGGGACTCGATTTAGTAATAATAGGGGACGGACCAGAAAAAGAAAATTTGCAAAGAATTGCCAACCTGCCTGCCGCCTGCCTGCCGGTAGGCATGGGTAGGCATGGGAAAAATGTTAAATTTCTGGGATTTCAATCAAACGAAGTTGTGAAAAAATATTATCAAGATTGTACGGCATTTGTTTTTCCGTCAGATGATGATTTTGGAATTGCGCCAGTTGAAGCAATGAGTTGTGGCAAGCCGGTCTTGGCATATCGAAAAGGCGGAGCATTGGAAACAGTCATTGAGGGAAAAACTGGAGAATTTTTTGATTATCAAAATTCAGCAATTTTAGCAGATGGAATTCGCAGATTGCGCTTAAACCTCAAAAATTACGACTCGCAATTTATTTCTCGTCACGCTCAACAATTTTCCGAAGACCGCTTCAAAAAAGAAATTTTGGAATTTATAGATCAATTTGCGGACAAGCATTAATTGTGATAACATAAATACATGTTAGAGTTTTTGAAAAATGCGGCTAAAAATGGAAAATTAGCTCATGCGTATTTGTTTTACAATGGAACAAGTCAGGAAATGAAAAATACTGCACTTGAATTCGCTGATTTTTTAAAAACTGACAAATTTGACATTCTTTATATTGTCCCCAGGGAAGGGAAAAAGGAAACTTCCATTGACCAAATTAAGGACGTTAAAAAACACCTTAATTTATCACCGTATAATAGTTTCTATAAATTTGTGATTATCGATGGAGCCGAAACGATGAACAGCGAAGCGTCAAATGCGCTCTTGAAAACCCTTGAAGAGCCATTGGGAAATACGATCTTAATTTTAATCACATCTAATCCTGATTTATTGTCTAAAACAATCCTTTCTCGATTACAAGAAATTAGATTTAAATCCGGATCCTTAAATAAAATTGCCAAAGATTTCATCATCGAAGAACATATTAATATACTAAATAAACCATTAAACGATATTTTTAAATATATCGAAAAAATTGCCAAAGAAAACAAGGAGGGCAGGGAAAATAATTCAGAAATCTTTCCCATTCTTAACTCTTGGTTATTCTGGTTTCGAGAAAAATTAATTGAGGCTAAATCCCGCGATGCGGGATCGCCTGAGAATTTAGTAAAAATTCTCAAAGAAATACAAAAAACTAAAGACCTAATTTCTGGCACGAACGTAAATCAGAGATTGGCCTTGGAAAATTTAATCTTATGTATAAACAATTATTAGACAATTTAAAACAAGAATTCGAAAAAACTTTAGCGTTTTTAAAAGCAGAATTAGCTAGGGTTAAAACCAGTCGCGCAAATTCAGCAATGGTTGAAGATATCGAAATTGAATGTTACAACAACCAAAAATTCCTTTTGAAACAATTGGCGGCAATCAGTGCGCCACAACCACAATTAATTACAATTCAGCCCTGGGACAAGTCAGTAATGGCTGAGATTGAAAAAGGGGTAAGAAATAAATCACCATTTAGTCCAATTGTTGATGGCGACATTATCAGGATTAATATCCCTTCTTTAAACGAAGAACAAAGAAAAGAATATGTAAAAATTGTTGCCGATAAAACCGAAGAATCAAAAATTTCTATGCGCTTGCATCGAGAAAAAATTTGGAAAGAAATTCAGGAAATGGAGAAGAAAGGGGAGATGAGAGAAGATGATAAATTCCGCGCTAAGGATGATTTACAAAAATTAGTTGACGATTACAACAAAAAAATTGACGATCTTAAAAAAGCCAAAGAAACCGATATCATGACAGTATAAATTTATGATTCTTACTATTATCGTTTTTTTATTAATATTAGGGGTGCTAATATTTGCCCATGAATTGGGACATTTTATTAGTGCAAAAAAAGCGGGAGTTAGAGTTGAAGAATTTGGTTTTGGTTTTCCGCCAAGAATTTTTGGTTTTAAAAAAGGTGATACGACCTATTCCATAAATGCTGTTCCATTGGGAGGGTTTGTAAAAATCTTTGGCGAGGAACAGGACGATAAGCGTTCGGATTCCAAATTCGCATTCTACAATAAACCGATTTGGCAAAGAGCAATTATTTTAGTTATGGGCGTGGTAATGAATTTAGTTTTAGCCGTAGTTTTACTTTCAATCGTACATATGCTCGGCGTGCCAACATTTGTTGAACAAGGACAGGAAGCAAATTATCGAAACGTTCAAATACAAATAGTCGAAACTGCCAAAAATTCTCCAGCTGAAAATGCGGGCATTAAAGTAGGGGACACCATACTGGAATTAAAAATTAAAAATGAAAAATTAAAAATCAACGAAATAGAGGATGTTCAGAAATTTATTGCGTTTCATGTCGGAGAAGAAATCACCATGACAATCAATAGGGGAAACGAAATATTAGAAAAAAATTTAACCCCGCGAGTTGATCCACCAAAAGAAGAGGGAGCATTGGGCATTGCAATGTCTAAAACTGGAACCATTTCATATCCTTGGTATGTGGCAATTTGGAAGGGACTTGAAGCGACTGGAAAGTTGGCCGTAACCATGGTCACAATGTTTTGGTTGTTAATTAAAACCCTATTATTTCAAGGAAAAATGATCGGAGATGTGGCTGGACCAATTGGTATCGCTGTTTTAACTTCGCAGGTAGTACAATTGGGTTGGGTTTATGTTTTACAATTTGCAGCAATTCTATCGATTAATTTAGCAATCATAAACATTTTGCCATTTCCAGCATTAGATGGTGGGAGATTATTGTTCTTGTTGATCGAAAAAATTAAAGGCAAACCAGTAAGGGTTAAAACCGAAAGAATTGCACATACGCTTGGTTTTGCAATTTTAATCGGTTTAATGGTCATTGTAACCTTGCGAGATGTAATTAAATTATTTTAAATTTATGTTAACAAAACAATCGGACGATTTTTCAAAATGGTATAATGAAGTAATTTTACAAGCAAAACTAGCAGATTATGCACCAATTAAAGGGTGTATGATTATTCGACCCTATGGCTATGCTATTTGGGAAAATATCCAAAAAATGATGGACATTAAGATTAAAAATATGGGCGTAGATAATGTCTATTTTCCTTTATTTATTCCTGAAAGATTTTTCAAAAAAGAAGCAGAACATGTTGAAGGATTTAATCCTCAAGTTGCCTGGGTTACCCACGGCGGAGGTAAAAAATTAGAAGAAAAACTTGCAATTCGACCAACCTCTGAAACAATAATGTATGATTCATTTTCTAATTGGATTCATTCTCATCGTGATTTGCCATTCAAAATAAATCAATGGGCAAATATTGTAAGATGGGAAATGAGAACTAGATTATTTTTGAGAACAATGGAATTTTTATGGCAAGAAGGACATACTGCACACGCTACTGAAAAAGAGGCAGACGCAATGGCAATGGAAGCATTAAATATGTATAATGATTTTGCAAAAGAATATTTAGGAATTTATTGTGTCCCGGGCAAAAAAACCGATGCCGAAAAGTTTCCAGGAGCAAAATATACACTTACTTTCGAAGCATTAATGAAAGATGGAAAAGCCTTACAGATGGGGACTTCTCACCAATTAGGCCAAGGATTTGCTAAATCATTTAATATCCAGTTTTTAGACGAAAAGAGTGAAAAAAAATATGTCTGGCAAACATCTTGGGGTGTTAGCACGAGGATGATTGGTGGAATAATTATGAGTCACGGTGACGACAAAGGATTGGTATTGCCACCAAAATTAGCTCAATATCCGATAGTAATTATTCCAATTTCTTTTGACGATAAAGTATTAAAATACGTTAAAAAAATTGAAAAATATTTAATTGATAGAAAAATGTATTATTTCTATACCGACAAAAACGAACAACAAAGTCCGGGATGGAAATTTCATGAATGGGAATTGAAAGGCGCACCACTAAGAATCGAAATTGGATTAAGAGAAGCTAAAGAGAACAAAATTACTTATGTTTTAAGAGACGTTCTAAAAAAAGAGAGCGTTGGTTTAAAGCAATTCAAGCCCGAAAAACTTTTAGAGGAAATGCAAAAAAGACTATACGAAACATCTAAAAAGTTTACGATTGAAAATACTTACGAAGTTAAAACTTATGACGAATTCAAAAAAGTTTTAGAGGAAAAGGGTGGCCTTATTAAGACTCACTGGTGCGGTGATCCAAAATGCGAAAAAGAAATTCAAGAACAAACAAAAGCTACAATTAGATGTATTCCTTTCGATCAAAAAAATAAAAAGGGTAAATGTGTAAAATGTAACAAGGAGGGGAAATTCGAAGTATTATTCGCTAAGTCATATTAACATGTTTAATAAAATACTGGGAAAATTTTCTAAAGACGTAGGAATTGATTTAGGTACCGCAACTACCCTTGTTTATGTTAAGGGAAAAGGAATTATTATTAATGAACCATCAGTCGTTGCGATTAATCAAAAAACTGGACAAGTTTTAGCAATTGGAGTCGAAGCGAAGAGAATGGTTGGCAGAACGCCAGCACATATTTCTGCAACTCGACCATTGCGCGAAGGTGTCATTTCTGACTTTGAGGTAACCGAACAAATGCTTCGCTACTTCATTCATAAAATTCATAAAGATAGTTTTAGTTTGTTTCCTCGACCAAGAATTATTATTGGCATTCCATCTGGAATTACAGAAGTAGAAAAAAAAGCAGTTAAAGATGCGGCATTAAGCGCCGGTGCAAGAGAAGTTTATTTGGTTGAAGAGGCAATGGCGGCTGCCATTGGCGCAAGATTGCCGGTACAAGAGGCCGTGGGGAATATGATTGTTGATGTTGGCGGAGGAACAACCGACATTGCAGTTATTTCTTTGGGTGGAATTGTCGCGAGTCAAACCCTAAAAATCGCTGGCGATAAATTGAATCAAGACATTATCAATTATGCACACGATGAATTAAAAATTGTTTTAGGAGAAAAAACTGCCGAAGATCTTAAAATCACCATTGGTTCGGCCTATGAATTAGATGAAATATTAGAAGCGCCAGTAAGAGGAAGGGATTTATCGACCGGCCTGCCAAAAGAAGTTATTGTTAATAGTGATCAAGTCAGAGAAGCATTGTATGCATCAAACGAAGCAATCGTTACGGCAATCAAGGAAACAATCGAACAAACTCCGCCGGAATTAATTTCTGATTTAATGACTCGAGGAATTGTTTTGGCCGGAGGCGGAAGTTTGCTTCGCGGATTAGATAAATTAATTCACGAAGAGACAAAAATGCCGGTTAAAATTATCGACGATCCACTAACTGCGGTTGCTCGTGGTGCAGGTATTATTTTAGAGGATTTAGATAAATTAAGAGATGTTTTAGTGGAAAGTGATTACGGCGAAGTGCCAAAATAAAATGAAAAAAACATTTTTAATATTTTTAATCTTGGCGATTGTTTTGGTAACAATAAATTTAATCCCTGGTCTCAATAAAGGACTTGGGAATTTTGTTTATAAAATATTTTCACCAATTCAAAAACTGTTTTCAAATATTGGTAAGGGATTCGCCAATTTCTTTCAAGTATTAGCATCTATTAGCGATTTGAATAAAGAAAATATTGAATTTAAGCAAAAAAACTTAACGCTCGAGTCAGAGATTGTGCAGTTTAAAGAAATAAAAAAAGAAAATGATTTTTTAAGAGAAGCGCTTAAAATAGACAAAAAAGAATACTCAATAGAGGAAGTGGCTTCAATCGTAAGTAAGGACATTCAAGGAATTCAAGATTGGATTTTAATCAACAGGGGAAGCAACAATGGCATTAAAGAGGGGATGATGGCCATTTCACCAGAAAAAGCTCTTGTGGGTCGAATCACTGAGGTTCTGGAGGGGTTTTCCAAGATAATGCTTATATCTCATAAGGATTCTACGGTTTCGGCAATGCTTGAAAGTAGTCGCATCGAAGGCCTGGTAAAGAGAAGTGATAAGGGGGGATTATTTATGGACTTTATCCCCAACACAGAGAAGATTGAAATAAACGAAAAAATAATTACTTCTGGCATGGATAATTTATATCCCAGGGGGATCATTGTCGGCACAATTGAAAGTATCGATCCGTCCGATAATCAAATTTTTCAAAAAATTATAATTTCTCCGGCAATTAATTTTTCTAAATTAGAAAACGTAATTATTATTAAATGAAATATATTGTTATTGTTTTGTTTGTTGTCGCGTTATTGTTTCTACAAATTGGCATCTTGCCAAATTTTAAAATTGTAAACAATTATCCCAATCTTATTTTATTGGTTCTTATTGCTCTAACAATTTTGAAGGGATGGAAACAAAATTTAATTTGGATAATTGTTGCTGGATTGTTTCTTGATTTCTATTCTTTAAACAATATTCTGGGAGTATCCACATTGATCATGCTTTTTGTCTGTATTCTGGCCGAATTTCTTAACCAAAGATATTTAAAAAAAGAAAATAAATTATCATTAATTTTAATTTTTACAATTTCCTTGATTTTTAACGAAATTTTATTAATTATTTTTTCAAAATTATTTCGCTTAGGATTTAATTTTTATTGGCTGGGATCTGTTACAAAAATCATCTACGGATTAATTCTTTCTTTGCCAATATTTTATTTAATTAAGTGGTATACAAACAAAATAGAGTATGTGGATAAAATCAAATAAATATAAGATCAAACACAAATTTCAAGACATTGACACGGAAGAAATCTTAATGGACTCCAGACGGCTTAAAGAATCTCCTGAAAGTGAAAAAGAAAAATTAGAAAAACCAATCAAAGAGAATGTTTTGAGGTTTTTTTTGTTTTTTGTAACTATGGTTTTGATTGTTTTGTTTTTTAAGGCATTTGATTTACAAATCATTAAGGGAAATTATTGGAAAAGTTTAGCCGAAAACAACAGAATTCGTTCATATCCCATTGAATCGTTAAGGGGAATAATTTATGATCGCAACAAAACACCCTTGGCAATTAATGTGCCAAAATTAGATCTTACAATTATTCCTGTTGATTTTACAAAAAATCTTAATTCAAAAGAAATTATTAAAAGAATATCTGAAATCCTAACAATCCCAGAAGAAACGATAACTGAAAAATTAGAAAAAAATAGTGATTATGCTTATCCAATTATAATTATTGAAGACATTAATAAAGATCAAGCAATTCTTTTGGAGTCAGAATTTTCTAATGTTCCCGAAATTAAAATACAAAAAAATAACCGGAGGCAATATGAAAATGGTATAGTTTTCTCACACATTCTCGGATATTTAGGAAAAGTAACCCGAGACGAGGTTAATGATAATAATTATCTTTTAGATGACTATATTGGCAGAACCGGATTAGAACAAATTTACGAAAACACAGTCAAAGGAACCCGCGGAGAAGAATTAACAGAAATAGATAATTTAGGTAAAACACAAAAGATTCTTGCAACAAAAAATTCAGTTTCCGGAGAAGATTTAATTTTGTCCATCGATGCGAAACTACAAACAACTCTTTATAACTCCCTAAAAGAAAAATTAAGTACTATGTCTACGTCGCGTGCATCGGCAGTAGCAATGGACCCACGAAATGGAAAAATATTGGCAATGGTTAATTTTCCCAGTTTTGACAATAATGAATTTATAAAAGGAGATTCTGATTATATTAATAAATTATTTCAAAATAAAGATTATCCTTTGATTAATCGAGCTATTTCTGGTGGCTACCCATCCGGTTCAACAATTAAACCAATGTTAGCAATCGCCGCGCTTCAAGAAAAAATAATTACTCCCGAAAAAACATTAAATTGTCCTGGATATATTAATCTTTATGATAGCTCAGGAAATGTCTATTGGACATATAAAGATTGGGACACACACGGCACAGTGAACCTAATTAAAGCAATTGCTGAATCCTGTGATGTATATTTTTATACGATTGGCGGAGGATATGGCGATCAACAGGGATTGGGCATAGAAAGAATTAAAAAATATCTTCAATTGTTCGGTTGGGGAGAAAAAACGGGCATTGACTTGCCAGGAGAAAAAGCTGGTCTTGTGCCCGATGAAAACTGGAAACAACAAACCACGGGAGAAAGGTGGTACATTGGAGATACTTATAATACCTCTATTGGTCAGGGCGGTACAACCATAAGTCCGTTACAATTAACATCGGCAATTTCGGCCATTGCTAATGGTGGAAAATTATTTAAACCACAATTAGTTTTAGATTCTGAACCAGAATTAATCAGAGAAATTCCTGCAGAACAAAAATATTTTGATGTCGTAAAACAAGGGATGAGAGAAACAATTATTTCCGGATCAGCTAAGTCATTAAATGATTTACCGGTGCACGTTGCAGGAAAAACTGGAACCGCAGAAACCTATAAAGGCAAAGCTTATGCACATACATGGTTTACTGGTTTCGCGCCATATGAAAATCCAGAAATAGTTATTACTGTGTTAATTGAAAATGGCGCAGAGGTTGGAGGGGTATCGGCATCAGTTGCCAAAGAAGCGTTTAGGGCGTACTTCGGGCCTTGACATTAGTTTTATTTACGTTAATATTAACTATTAATAAAAAGAATAATTTAATTTACACAATGAAATACATTAGCCCAGAAAAATATAAAGAACTTCGCGAAAAATTAACTGCCTTAAAAGAAAATCGAAAAGATATTTCTGAACAAATAAAAGAAGCCCAAGAGAGGGGAGATATTTCTGAAAGTGCTGAATATACCGAAGCCAAAGAATCACAAGCCTTTAATGAGGGAAAAATAAAAGAATTAGAACAATTTTTGGGAGAAGCAAAACTTGTAGATAAAAAACATAAATGTGATTATGTTGATGTTGGTTGTAAAATTACGGTCAAAAACAGTGATTCTAAAAAAGAATTTACTTTGGTCGGTTCAGAAGAAGCAGACCCATCAAAGGGGATGATTTCGAATGAATCACCATTGGGCAGAGCATTTTTCGGCAAAAAGAAAGGCGAAGAAGTTGTTGTTCTGACCCCTAACGGCAAAATTCATTATAAAATTTTAGATATCGAATAAACATATGGAACGAACTAATATTATTGAAACAATTAATAAGGCAGGAGAAAAGGTTAAAGTTTTTGGCTGGGTGCATAACCGCAGAAATCACGGTAAAATTGTTTTTATTGATTTACGCGATAGATCTGGTTTGTTACAGGTTGTCTTTACTGACGCCGAAATGGTCAAAGATGTAAGAACCGAATGGGTAATTTCAATTGAAGGAACAATTAATAAGCGACCGGACAAAATGATTAATCTGAATTTGTCAACTGGAACGGTCGAAATGCAAGCAGAAAAATTAGAAATCATTAACAAAGCAGAAACGACTCCATTTGCAATTGACACCGATGGCTACGAAGTGAATGAGGAACTTAGATTAAAATACAGATATCTTGATATTCGCAGAGAGAGAATTAAAAATAACTTGATTTTAAGACATCAAATTATACAATACATTCGAAACTTTTTATCGGATAAAGGATTTTTAGAAATTGAAACTCCGATTTTAACCAAATCAACTCCCGAAGGAGCGCGTGATTATGTTGTGCCATCGCGACTACAAGAAGGAACATTTTATGCGCTTCCGCAATCACCACAACAATACAAGCAATTGTTAATGGTTGGGGGAATTGAAAAATATTTTCAAATTGCTCGATGCTTCAGAGACGAAAACGCAAGAGGAGATAGACAGCCAGAATTTACGCAGTTAGACGTCGAGATGTCGTTTCCAACACAAGATGAAATTTTAGCATTAATGGAAAAAATGGCCATTGAAATGGTCGCCAAAATTTGTCCAGAAAAACACATTACCCAAATTCCCTTCCCGCGCTTAACCTACAAGGAAGCAATGGAAAAATATAATTCCGACAAACCAGATTTAAGGAAAGATTCCGCCCAGGGCGGATCCGCCTCGGGCGGAAAAAACGAATTGGCTTTTTGTTTTGTTGTTGATTTTCCTGCGTTTGAATGGAAAGAAACCGAAAAGAGGTGGGACGCAACCCATCACCCATTCACAAAAGCACAAAACCCGAACAATCTTCCAGAAAAAGAATTTATTGAATATTTAAACAAAAACCAAAAAATAGCACTAGCTCATCAATATGATTTTGTTTGTAATGGTTATGAAATTGCCGGTGGTTCAATCAGAGAACACAGCCCAAAGATTCTACAAGCGACATTTGAATTAATGGGAAACAAAACTGAAGATGTTTTGGAAAAATTCGGACACATGCTGGAAGCATTTAGTTATGGCGTTCCGCCACACGGAGGAATAGCTATGGGCATTGACCGATTAATTATGATTTTAAATAATGAACCGAGTATTCGTGAAGTGATTGCGTTTCCTAAGGCAGGCGACGGACGCGATTTAATGATGAACGCACCAAGCAGAATTGACGACGCCCAACTTAAAGAATTAAAAATCAGAATTCCAGACAAAAAAACAAAATAAACAATTTGAATTAAAATAATCCACAGTTGATTAATGTGGATTATTTTTTTTGTGCTATAATACAAACAAATGATAAATGATTAAAAAATATTTCCTACAAATATTGATTGTTTTGTTATTAATTGGAATAGCTTGGGCATTGTTATTGATTAAAAGTGACAATAAACCAATTCAAGCAAATATTAATCAATCACAGGGAGACAAAACAATATCAAAACTACCAAACTCAAATGATATTGATAATAAATTTTTTCCAATTAGAAACTGGTCGGTGGAAGAACCAGAAATTTTTGCAAAATCAGCGATCGTTTTAAGTTTTAGAAATGACCGCAAGGATAGTGCTTTATTTCAAAAAAATATCAATCAGGTTTTACCAATTGCCAGTTTAACGAAATTAATGACCGCAATTATTGCGATTGAAAACTATGATCCAGAAACAATTGTTAAGGTTTCCAAGGAAGCAATTAGTGTTGATAGTACAAATGGAGGATTAATTGATGGTGAAAAATTAAAGACAAAAGATCTATTATATATAATGCTTGTTGAATCATCAAATGATGCTGCGATGTCTTTGGCGAAAGACAACCCTCAAATGACTTACGATGACTTTATTTTTAAAATGAACAACAAGGCGAGAGAGTTGGGATTAAAAAACACTAGCTTCGTGGAGCCAGCAGGACTCGATTCATATAATCAATCCACTGTTTCAGAAATTGCCATTTTAGCTGAATATGCATTTAAGTTTCCTTTGCTTGCCGAGATTTTAAAAACTCCAGAAACGACAATTTATTCAATTGATAAAAGCGTGATCCATAAAATCACCAGCACCAACAAGCTTTTAGGAAAAATTCCTCAATTGATTGGCGGAAAAACTGGATTTACCGAAGAAGCGGGCGGATGCTTAATGACGATTTCAAAAATTTATGATGATAATTATTTAATTACAGTAATTTTAGGTTCAACTCAAAGAGAAAACGACACCGAAAAACTCATTGATTGGACGCAAAATGCATGGATATGGCAATAAATATATTTCCAATAATAAAAATTTTAACTATTGCTGCGATTTCTTTTATTGTGGCATTGTTTTCAACACCAATTCTAACTCATTTTTTATATAAATATAAATTGGGCAAGGATAATCGAGATGAAGGCACAACTCCGGTTTTTACGGCACTACACAAGAAGAAAGATGGCACACCAATAATGGGAGGAATATTGGTCTGGACAACTACAATTATTTTAGCAGTTGGTATTTTAGTTCTAACCAAATTATTTGGTCCAGATACAATTTTTTCTGATTATAACTTTTTAACTAGAAAACAAACATTATTGCCATTGGGAGTATTACTTTTTACCGCCCTTATTGGACTAGTTGATGATTTTGCTGGCATAAAAAAAATGGGAAAACGTGGTCAGGGGTTACAAATGAGACAAAGGATTCTTCTTTATACTGCCATTGCTTGTATTGCCGCTTATTGGTTTTATTTTAAACTCGACTGGGACCTACTTCACATACCATTTATAGGGAATTTTAATATTGGTTTGTGGTATATTCCTGTTTTTATTTTTGCCATTGTCGCATCGGCATTCTCAACAAATGAAACCGACGGATTGGATGGATTGGCGGGCGGAGTTCTTTTGGCTGCATTTTCCGCTTATGGGGTAATTTGCTTTAGCCAGGGAAAAATTGAATTAGCAACATTATGCGGGGCAATTGTCGGAGCATTATTGGCCTTTCTTTGGTTCAACATTCACCCCGCTCGATTTTTTATGGGAGACACCGGATCAATGTCTCTTGGCATTACATTGGGAGTAATTGCCATGCTCACAAATACTTTGTTCTTTTTGCCATTCATTGGATTTATTTTATTGATTGAATCTTTGTCCGTAATTATTCAAGTGTTGTCCAAAAAAATCCGTCATAAAAAAATATTTTTGTCTACGCCAATTCATCATCATTTCGAAGCAAAAGGATGGCCAGAAACAAAAGTTACAATGAGATTTTGGATTATTGCTGGAGTTACAACGGTAATCGGGTTAATATTGTTCTTTATCGATTCAAATTTTATAAAATAAAATATTCGAATCTACAAATTGTTATTCGAATCTACGAATTATTCGTTGATTCGGATACATATTCGTATCATTCGGATAATATTGTATGTACGACATTTTAATCAAAGACGCAATTATTATTGATGGTAGTAAAAACGCCAAATACAAAGCTGACGTAGGGATTTATAATGGCCGAATCGACAGAATTAAAAGAAACATTGATGCCAAAAAGGGCAAAAGAGTTATTCATGCAGAAAACATGTATTTAACTCCGGGGTTCGTTGATTTAAATAATCACTCCGATACTTATTTAACTTTATTTACAATCCCGGCCCAAGAAAGTTTACTGCGCCAAGGCATAACCACAATCCTGGGAGGAAATTGTGGTTCTTCTTTGGCACCATTGGTTTCCCAGGAAGGATTAAAGGCAATTCAAAAATGGTCAAATACCAATGAAATAAATTTAAACTGGTTAACATTTAAAGAATTTTTGACGTCTTTAGAAAAATTAAAAATCGGAGTAAATTTTGCAAGTTTAGTTGGTCATTCGACATTAAGAAGAGGGCTTCTGGGTGATGAATTTAGAGAATTAGAGCCAAAAGAATTAAAAATAATGACTGACATGCTAAAGACGGCAATGAAACAAGGAGCATTCGGACTTTCTACTGGATTAGCATATAGTCACGCAAAAATTGCCACAACCAAAGAAATAACCGAATTAGCAAAAGTAGTTAAAAGTTTCGATGGTCTTTACACAACACACGTTAGGGGAGAAGCAGAAGAATTAATTCCCGCAATTGAAGAAACAATTGAAATGGCAAAAAAAACCGGAGTTAATACGGAAATATCACACCTCAAGGCAATGGGTAAAAATCATTGGCCAAACATGAAAAAAGCGCTGGAATTAATTAAAAACTCCACTAAAACCAATATTAACTTTGATATTTATCCTTACACCATAACTGGATCTGTTTTATATATTCTTTTACCAGACTGGGTTGCTGAAGGCGGAAAAACACAATTATTAAAACGGCTAAAGGATCCATCCATTAAAGAAAAAATTATCAAGGAGATGCAAGAAAAAAAGTCTTACGAATACAATAAAATCACTATTGCTGTTTCGCCAATCAGCAAATCATTTATAGGCAAAAGCATATTAGAAATTGCTCAAGCAGAAAATGTAAGCGTTGAAGAAGCAGTTATCAATATGCTTTTAATTTCCGAAGCAAGAATCACTGTTTTTGTTGATACCTTAAATGAAGAAAACGTTAGGATGGGTATTGCTGATGAATTAGGATTTATTGCGTCTGATGGAGTTGGTTATAATACTGATTATTATCATAAAAAAAATGATTTAGTACATCCAAGATGTTTTGGTGCATTTCCAAGATTTTTAGGAAAATATGTCGAACAAGAACATTTAATTAATTGGGAAGAAGCAATTTATAAAATAACTCACGGACCCGCCACTAAACTTGGACTTAAAAATAGGGGATTAATCAAAGAAGATTATTGGGCTGATTTGGCAATTATTAATCCCAACACCATAATCGATAAATCAACCTTTCAAAATCCGTATCAATATCCTGGGGGCATTGAATATGTGCTCGTTAATGGTGAAATAGCGGTTGAAAATGGTTATTACACAAACAAAAGGGCAGGAAAAATTTTAAAAAGATCATGAAAGAAAAGAGGCCGGACAAGGGATTAATAATTCTTATATTGGTTTTATTGGCACTCGGACTGGGAATGCTCCTTAGTGCTTCAATGAATGTTTCCGAAGAACAGACCGGCAATCCATATTATTACTTTCTTCATCAATTGACATATGGTGGGGTTGTGGGATTAATTTTTTTCTTTTTCGCTCAAAAAATAGATTATAAGATTTATAAGAAATTTTCTCTATTGATTTTTTTTCTAGCATTAATTCTTTGCGTTTTGGTCTTCATTCCTCAATTCGGAGTGAGGCATGGCGGGGCTCAACGATGGTTAATCATTGGCCCAATTAATTTTCAACCATCAGAATTTCTAAAATTAGCTCTGATTATCTATCTGGCCACGTTCTTCAGTAAGAAAGAGGTTCAATCTGGAGCAACCAACACTCTGATCCCTTTTTTAGCGATAACTGCTGTCGTTGGCGGATTAATTGCACTACAAAACGATGCCGGGACATTGGGATTAATCTTAATTGTCGGACTTATATTGTTTTTTCTAAGTGGAGCAAAAATGCCACACGTTATAATTGTTATTTTAATTTATATTGCTGGATTATTCGCTTTAATTAAGTTTTTTCCGCATCGAATGGAACGATTAATGACTTTTTTGAATCCTTCCACCGATCCGCAAGGCATAAGTTATCAGATCAATCAGGCGCTTTTAGCTATTGGTTCTGGAGGGTTATTTGGCAAAGGACCAGGGCATAGTATTCAAAAATACAATTATTTACCCGAACCAATGAACGATTCTATCTTTGCGATTATGGCCGAAGAAATTGGTTTTGTGGGATGTGTTATTTTCTTAATCTTAATTTTATTTTTAGTTTTTAAAGGATTGAAAATTAGCAAAAAGGTTAATGATAGTTTTGGTAAGTTATTGGCTTGTGGAATTATTAGTTGGTTCGGCTTTCAAACATTAATTAATGTTAGCGCTATTTCTGGAATTATTCCTTTGACTGGGATTCCCTTACCATTTGTGAGTTATGGCAGTTCGGCACTAGTTATTACTATGGTCGGGGCAGGAATATTGGTTAACATTTCAAAACACACATGAGAATATTATTTACAGGTGGCGGAACAGGAGGACATATTTTTCCAATTATTGCAATCAAAGAATCTCTTCCTGTTGATTGCGAGGTCAGATACCTTGGGCCGGATGGTTTTGCGAAAGAAAATCTAGACAGCATCAAGGCAAAATTCATCTTGGCCGGAAAGCTACATCGATACTTTAATCCGATGATTATTTTGGAATTATTTAAATCTTTTGCCGGAATAATTCAATCACTTTTTTATTTATTTGTCTGGATCCCCGATGTTGTATTTTCGAAAGGTGGATATGGGAGTTTTCCGGTATTGGTTGCCGCACGATTATATCGAATTCCGATTATTATTCACGATTCTGATGCCGTACCGGGATTGGTAACCAAAAAGTCTGCTAAGTTTGCAAAAAGAATAATCCTTTCGTTCGAGGCAAGCAAAAAATATTTTAAACCGAAAGATCAGAACAAGATAATTGTAATTGGAAACCCAATAAGAAGAGAATTGTTAGATGGCGATAAAAATATTGGAAGAGAAATGTTTAAAATTTCGTCCGCAAAGCCAATTGTTTTAATTCTTGGTGGGTCACAAGGAGCACAGAAGATAAACGAAACAGTGATAAATAATTTGCCAAGATTAATTGAAATCGCAGAAATAATTCATGCCTGCGGACAAAATAATTTTAAAGAACTGGAGAAAGAAGCAATAAAATCACCAGAATATCATTTATATCCATTTTTAAATACCGAACAAGAGAAACATGCCTATGTCTTAGCCGATTTAATCGTTAATCGTGCTGGGGCGGGAGGAATCTTTGAAATTGCCGCACTGGGCAAACCGTCGATCCTAATTCCGTTGCCAAATTCTGCGCAAAACCACCAAAGAGAGAATGCATATGAGTTTAGTAAGGTTAGCGAAGCGGTCATTCTAGAACAAGAGAACCTAACACCAAACATGTTATTAGAACAAATTTCTAATTTATTATCTAATCCGCAAAAATTATCCGAAATGTCTCAAAAAGCAAAACAATTCTACAATCCCGCCACCGCGGAATTGATTAGAGATGAAATATTAAAATTTAATAAAAACTAAATTTAACTCTATAAAAAAACCGCTTCAAAAGAGTGGTTTTTAAATTGGTTATATTTAAATTCTAATCCAAAGTGCAATTTTCTGCAAACACTTCTTTAGGAGTAAGATAGTTAAGTCGTTTTCTTGGTCTGGTGTTTAATAAATTAATTGTTTTATCGATGTCTTCTTGCTTAATTTGAGCAAAGGGCATTTTT
>JAZDGD010000009.1:0-103096 GCA_043807255.1 Patescibacteria group bacterium | reverse complement strand
ATAAAAATAAATAATATGAAAAACAAATCATTAGTCAGTCTTAAAAAAATTACAAGCTATGCGCTTACTTTATTGGTCGTCATTTCGAATTTTGGCTTTATTCCGGCGGCGCAAGCTGTTAATGTGCCAACATTAACGATTGGTTCCCAAACAGCTTTGAACGGTGCTCATATAGTGGTCCCTATAACTGGAAGTAATTTTACCATAGGTGAAAATATTACAGGAGTTTAATTTAGGGTCAATTATGATAATACGCTATTGTTATATACTGGTTATGCTGGGGCAACGATTGGCGCAACAACGATTAATAATGTAGGTAATTATATAACAATATTATGGGATCATAGTAGCGCCCTAATATTAGATAATGCAACCTTTGTTTCATTAAATTTTGATGTAATTTCTAGTTCTGTTGCTAATGCAAGTTTAAATCATAGCAATGAACTTATTGTAGTGGGCGGAGGTACTCCTGGAACAGCCACTTTTGTAGATGGAACCATTTCTTTAAATCCAGCAACACTTACCAGTATAGCGATAACAACTCCAGCCAAATTGACTTATACCGTTGGTGATACATTAGATATTTCGGGATTAGTTGTTACCGGAACATATAGCGATGCTACTACTAAAGTTGAAACTATTACAATCGGTAATGTAACTGGTTTTAATAGTTCAGCACCCGCAACTGATCAGGTTTTGACAATCACGGTTGGAGGAAAAACGACAACCTATACAATCAATGTAATGGCTCCGCTTAGTTCTAATAAAGATATTACCTCTTTTATTTTCCCAGACCTAGGCTCTGGGGTTATCTCGGGTACTAATATTTCAGTAGAAGTTCCATTTGGGACAAATGTAAATGCTCTTGTTCCAACAATTACACTTTCTGGTGGAACAGTTAGTCCGGCATCTGGGGTAGCTCGAAACTTTACAAGTCCAGTAACTTATACCGTTACTGCTGCCAACTCTACTACCAAAGTTTATACAGTGACAGTAACTTTTGGAGCTGACCCAATTGCGACTGCCTTTGATACAATTTCAAGTAATCTAGCAGGAAATGGTATTGCAAATAATATGAATGATGTAACAAGCAATAACATTACGAGTTTTTCAGGATTGTATTTTGAAAAGTCAATTGCTGGGGTAAAAATGGGAAGAATAACTTTTAATTCTGCCTTGGACCTATCAAAGGATGAAACAAAGACTTTCTTGCAAAATTTGGGAACTAAAATGGATATGGCAGGAGCCGGAGTCATAGGGCTTGATTTTAGCGGTGCTACATCCGATCTGTCTCTGAAGGGCGTAAGTGCAACAATTAAATTCTATGGATTGGCTGGCATGGGGTTCACTGATCAAACCACTTCAGATGAAATTAATTCAAAATTAGTTGCTTTTGATGATAATGGAAATCTAATAGCCACATCTACTCTTATCTCTGCTCCGGGAACATATGTTGGTGCTTGTGAAGTAGGAAGTACGGAATGCCATATGTTTACAATTGGAGTTAATCACTTTACAGAATATCGTATTGATAATACTCCTCCAACTATTACTTTATCTGGGACAAGTCCCATTAATCTTACAGTTGGTGATTCTTATACAGACGTAGGAGCTACAGCAACTGATGATGTAGATGGAAATATTTCGGACCATATTGTTAGGGTAAATCCAGTAAATACCAGTGTTGTTGGAACATATATTATTACTTATAATGTTTCTGACACAGTTGGTAATGCAGCAACACAAGTAACTAGAACAGTAAATGTAAATGCAGTGCCGCTTAGTTCAGCCAAAGCAATCACAGCATTTAGTTTTTCAGAAGGATCTGGTACGGTCAATGAAAGTACTCATGCAATTGCAGTAACGGTTCCTTATGGAACTAATGTTACCGCTCTTGTTCCGACTGTTGTGGTGTCTGCTGGAGCGTCGGTTAGCCCTCTTTCTGGCGTAGCTCAAGATTTTACAAGCCCAGTAACATATACCGTAACTGCTGAAAATGGTACAACTCAAACATATGTAGTTACAGTAACGATTGGAACTAATCCAGACATTGCTCTATTGGCCGCTGATAAAGCCGCCCTCGTAGATGATTCAATCAAGGGTGCAAATGCGGACCTTTCGAATATAACAGTGGCACTTGCGGCCTTGCCATCAAGTGGTTCTAATGGATCAACAATTACATGGGCATCAAGTGATATAGCGGTCGTTTCAAATAATGGACAGACGGTTGTTAGACCAGCTTTCGTTGCAAGCAATATAACGATAACTTTAACAGCGACTCTTACCAAGGGCGCCTTAACTGATACAAAAATATTTACTTTGATTGTGCTTAAATTACCTGCTAGTACTATTGCCACAATTACTTCTGGAGCCTATACGGTGAGCGTAGCAGGAACAGAGAATGAAACCATTATAAATGTTCCCTTTGGAGCATCAAAAACTGATTTCTTGGCCGCTTTGATTAAGGGTGAAATTAATCAGACCTGGGATGATGCGGGAATAACCAATCCGGTTGTAACTGGGAATGCTTTGGTTGTTACTGCTCAAGACGGTACAACAAAAGTTACTTATACTATTACTACTTCTGATAATCCAGACATTGCACTTGTTACTTCTGATAGAGATGCCCTAGCAGATGATTCTATTAAGGGAGCGAATTCTGATTTATCAAATATAACGGTAGCACTTGCGACTTTGCCCGCAATTGGATCTGTAAACAGTTCAACGATCATGTGGACATCTTCAAATATTGCGGTGGTAAGTAATGACGGGCAAACAATAAATAGGCCAACTTTTGCAGACGGAGATGCAACTATTACATTAACTGCAACTCTTAATAAAGGCACCATTACTCAGACAAAAACATTTACTTTGATTGTTCTTAAATCATCTGCAAGCACTGTCGCCACAGTCACTTCGGGAATTTATACGATAAATGATGGAGCATCAACAATAACAGGGATACCATATCAGACATCATCCTCAACTTTTTTGGCCGGTTTAGCTAAAAGTGAATCCCATCAAACATGGAATAGCTCTAATCTTGCCAATCCGGTGATTACGGGAAATACATTAGTTATTACAGCTCAAGATGGCTCGACAACAAAAACATATACCTTAACAGTGACTCTTAGCCCAACTAAAGAGATAACTGCTTTTAGTTTCCCAGAAGGAACAGGAGTCATAAATGAAACTACTCATACAATTTCTGTGAATGTTCCGTTTGGAACTGATGTGACTACTCTAACTTCGACTATTAGCATTACTTCTGGAGCAGTAATAAATGTTCATGATACAATCCAAAACTTTACAAACCCGGTAACTTACACTGTTACTGCAGCAGATGGGACGAATCAGAATTATGTTGTAACCGTAACCGTATTAGCTAATAATCAAGTTGCCCCCGATGGCAGTGGCGATGCTACAGCTGATGCCGATACTCCTAATATAGTTATCACTGATCCAGATCAAGCCGTAATAGTTACGGTGACCGACGGAACAGATGCAAAAATTGATGTAAGCGCATTTATTACAGGCGGAACGGGCACAATACCTCAAATTAGTATTAATTCTGATGATGCCGATATAGCTATTCCTGCCTCTACTGTCGTTACTAGCACCGATATTACTTGGGACGGAGTGATCGCTGCTCCAAAGGTTACAACTGTAACCTTGCCAGTAACTTCAGGAGAAACAAAAACCTTAAGCACTGCAATTGAACTTGGATTCGCAAGCGCAAAATTGTCTTTTGACAACGCAGTAAGAATTTTACTTCCAAATCAAGCTGGCAAAAGAGCTGGTTACGTTAGACCAGGAACAGATTTCACTGAAATTACAAATATTTGTGCTGTAGATAATCAAGCAACAGGAGATGCATTACCAGTTGATGGAGATTGTAAAATTGATTCTGGATTAGATTTAGTTATTTGGACAAAACATTTTACAAGTTTTGCCACATACACACAAACAACAAATAATACTGGTGGTAGTAGCGGTGGTGGTGGAGGCGGTGGTAGTAGTTATAGCTCTGCCAAAGCAATTGCTACATTTACAATTTCTGGCGGGACTACTGTTGTTAATGAAAACAACAAAACAATAATCGTAACTGTGCCGAATAATACGAATGTTACCGCTTTAATGCCAAGCATCACGGTTTCTAATTTTGCGTATGTCAATCCAAACACTGGCATAGCAAAAGATTTCACCAACCCGGTTACATATACGGTTACCGCTCAAAATGGTTCAACTCAATCCTATGTAGTGACAGTAATTAAGGCGACGGCCAATAACGGGGGTCAGGTTTTGGGTGCGACTTATATTCCAGACGGTGGATTGATCAGAGTGTTAAATACTTTCGATGTTTACATCGTAAAGCGTGTTGGCACAAAACAATTTAAACGATTAATTTTAAATCCAGAAGTGTTTAATAGTTATCAGCATCTTAAGTGGAGTGATGTCGTTGTGATTGATCAAGCCACTGCTGATTCTTTCGTTACTTCTGATTTAGTTAGAGCAATAAGCGATACTAAGGTTTATAAGCTTTATCCAAATGGTGATATTGGTGAAAAAAGATGGATAAAAACAGCAGAAAAATTCTTAAGTATGGGATTTGACTGGGATGCTGTTTACACCATAAACCAAAAAGATAGAGATTCTTATACTGAAGGATTGGTGATTGAGTAAATAATAAGAATTTAAATAAAAAACCACTCTTAATCGGGTGGTTTTTTATTTTTGTCTGTGGTGTGATATAATGAAATCGTATGTTTAAATGGTTTAAAAAATATTTTATTCCCCACGAGAAAAATTACCACAGACCACATATTTTAAGAATTGAGGCTATTTTGGTTTTATTAAGCATTATTCTTTTTATTGAGGTTGGTTTTTTGGTTGAAGTGGTTGTTTTGAATAACACCAAATTCTTTGCTAGCATTGCCAACGAAGCGTTGGTGTCCTTCACTAATTTTAATCGCCAGACTGAAAATTTGCCAGAATTACAGGTCAACCTTTTGTTGCAACAAGCTGCTCAATTAAAGGCTGATGATATGGCTAAAAATAGCTATTTCGCTCATATTAGTCCCGAAGGCGTTGATCCATGGCATTGGTTTGATGAGGTAAAATATGACTACGTTTATGCTGGTGAAAATCTAGCGATTAATTTTATTGACTCCAAAGACGTCGAAGATGCATGGATGAAGTCCGCCCTTCATCGAGCCAATATTTTAAATGATAAATTTACCGAAATCGGCATTGGCATATCTACGGGCGTTTTTGAAAATCACGAGACCACTTTTATCGTTCAGATGTTTGGCAGCAGAGCTGTTCCAATGGCAATAGAAACTATTGTGCCAAAAATAGTTGTTCCAGAAGTAATTGTTCCTGAAACAGTCGCTCCAGAAACAACGATTCCAGAAATAATTATTCCTCTCAAAAAAATAAAAGAAATTTCTCCTCAAGACACGTCTGTTGCGGTTAAGGGGGCGAGCGGAGAGAAGTTGCCCACCGTAGAAGTTCAGACACAAAAAGGACCAGAAATAAGCATACCAGAACGTATATTGGCCACGCCAAGAAAAACAACGAATTTTCTTTATGCGATGTTGGCTACTATTTTGTTATTAGCATTGGTGCTGATGATTTTCATTAAAATAAAAATTCAGCATCCTAAACCGATTATTGGTGGCACTGTTTTACTTTTAATTATTGCTTCGGTGTTTTGGTTAAACCATTATCTTGCCTTTATGGGAGCGAGAATCTTTTAAAATGCTGATTAAACAAAAAAGTAATGAAAAAATAAAGAAATTAACAAGCCCGAAAAATGGAAGCCAAGATATAAATGGATAGAATCGATGACCATTGATCTGAAAAATCAGGGGAAGACGACATATAAATACTACACACCCAAGACCCGGAAGAAGAAAAGATGAAACGTTTATTCAAAGTTTATGATTTGCTTCTCTGTGCTAAAAAATGAGACATCCGAAAATAGCCCCAAGTAGTGTCTCATTTGTCTCATTTGTAAAAACCGACCCCGACCCACGTGCTTCTTAAAATGAGACTAAAAAAATGTTAAAGTACCCTTACGGTGCGGGTTACTTAACCCGACTGCTGCGTCACGTAATAATTTGTCTTCGACAAATTAAACGTGACTGAGACGTTTAAATTTGTTTCACAAATTTATTACGTCTCGCCACGTTATCTTGACCCCGTAAAACGGGGTTTAATTATTTGCATCGATTGTTAATATTTGCTAAAATTAACATATAGTCGAGCATAGCCAAGTTTGACTTGGTTTGACTCGGCATAAATATATGCAAATTAAACCTATAAAAAAAAGGCTGTTTATTAAATTAGATTTAATTTGGATACTTGTATTTTTTATTGGATTTGTTATTATTCTATATTCAGTAAATCCATTCGAAACTAGCGTTTTAGGATTGATATTATTTTATCTGGTTTTGTTTTGTTTACTGTTGGGAATCTTAAATTTAATAAAAATATTTTTTAGAATTCCATTTAAGTTTATTTTAATAATCGATATTATAATTATAGCTATTTTGCTGATAAAAAGTTTATCTTAAATTGATTAAGTAAAAACCGCTGGAGGGCGGAAAAAAAATGAGAAGCAAAGAAAAACCAAAAAATGTTGATATAATACAAAATTATATTGATGAACAAATTGAGAGAACAAAAGGGGACACAACCCCAACTCCCTATAGATTGTTTAACGAAAAAACAGAAAAAATAATTCCAAAAGTAAAAGAGCTTTTTGGCTTATTTCTAAACAAAGAATTTAAAACGGCACAGCCAATGCTTGAGTTAGCCAATGAGCAAATTGGGGAAATAAAAAACGAAGAAACAAAAAAAATCAACGAAGAATTTGTTGCCCTTTTTGATCAAGATATTAAAAATGGGATTGGCACAGAAGAGAACCAAGAGGGAATTGAAAAGGATAAAATTTAAAAATAAACAATAAGTAATTTTTATGGCGAAAAAAACAACAAAAAAAGAGGGTGCGCCAAAACAAAATTCAACTGGTTATGATGCCAAGGATATTTATGTTTTAGAGGGCCTAGATCCAGTACGAAAGAGACCAGGAATGTATATTGGTTCAACTGGCGTCGAGGGTCTTCATCACTTAATTTGGGAAGTTGTTGATAATTCTTTAGATGAAGCAATGGGTGGATATTGTACTGATGTTGGCATTACTTTTTTGCCGAATGATAGAATGTCTATTGCCGATAATGGTCGTGGCATACCAGTTGATTATCATCCGCAAACCAAAAAATCAGCATTAGAAACTGTTTTAACCACACTTCATGCCGGAGGTAAATTTGGCGGACAATCATATAAAATTGCTGGCGGTCTTCATGGTGTTGGCGTTTCTGTTGTTTGCGCTTTATCGCGCTTTATGCGTGCAGAAGTTTGTCGCGGAGGATTTGTTTATACTCAAGAATATGCCAAAGGCATACCAAAAACAAAAGTTCTTAAAACAAACAAATGTCAGGGTTCAGGAACAAATATTATTTTTGAACCAGACCCAGAAATTTTTGCAATTACAAAATTTAATTGGAATACAATTTTAGATCATTTAAGACAGCAGGCATATTTAACCAAAAAAGTTAAAATCACGGTTATTGATAAAAGAGGGGAAGATGAAACAAAAGCAAAAAATGGATTTAAATCACATACGTTTTATTTTGAAGGAGGATTAACTTCTTACCTTAAACATTTAAATAGAAATCAAAAAGTTATTCACAATAATACTTTTTATGTAGAAAGAGAAAAAGACAATATGTTGGTTGAAGTTGCACTACAATATACCGAAGATATCCAACCATTAGAAGTGAGTTTTGCAAACAATATTCATACCGGAGAAGGCGGTATGCATTTAACGGGATTTAGAACCGCCTTAACTCGTGCCTTAAATGATTATGCAAGAAAAAATGGTTTTATTAAAGGGGATGAAGTGAATTTGAGTGGCGATGACGTCAGAGATGGTTTAACCGCAATTATTAGCGTTAAACTTCCCGAACCACAATTTGAGGGTCAGACAAAAGCAAAATTAGGCAACACAGAAGCAAGGACAATCGTTGAATCAATTTTTGCCGATGCCTTTGAGGAGTGGCTTGAAAAAAATCCAGATGACGCGAAATCAATTTTAGGAAAATGTATTTTAGCTCAAAAAGCGAGAAAGGCTGCTCGAGCTGCTCGAGATACAATTTTGCGAAAAGGAATTCTAGATGGCATGACTCTGCCGGGAAAGCTTACTGATTGTTCGTCAAAAGAACCAGAGGATTCTGAATTATTTATTGTTGAGGGCGAGTCAGCTGGCGGTTCTGCGCGACAGGGGAGAGATAGGAGATTTCAGGCAATTTTACCGTTGCGTGGAAAAATTTTAAATGTTGAAAGAACTCGTTTAGACAAAATTTTAGAATCGAAAGAAGTAAAAACATTAATCGTCACTTTGGGCACAGCAATTGCTGAAGAATTTGATTTATCAAAATTAAGATATCACAAGATCGTAATTATGACCGACGCTGATGTTGATGGTGCACATATTCGAACCTTGCTTTTAACCTTATTTTATAGATACTTTCCACAAATAATCGAAAGCGGTTATTTGTATATTGCCCAACCGCCATTATTTAAAGTTCAAAAGGGGAAAGAGCAAGTTTATGTTTATAGTGAAGAAGAAAGGGATAAGGCGGTTGTGAAGATAAGAGGAGAAAAGCCCGCCACAAGCCAAAGCAAGCAGGCGGGCCCGCCCAAATCCGAAGGTTTTGGCGGGGGAATCACTGTCCAGAGGTATAAGGGTCTTGGAGAAATGAATCCGGAAGAATTATGGCAAACGACCATGGATCCAGCGCAGAGAATGATGTTAAAAGTAAATATTGCTGATGCCGAAGAGGCGGATAGGGTTTTTGATATTTTAATGGGTGCTGAAGTTGCCCCGCGCAAGAAATTTATCCAAACCCACGCCAAGAATGTAAGGAATTTGGATATATAGATAAAAATATGACTATTCACGAATTTATTAAAAAACGACCACATTTGGTTTGGTATACACAAAATTATGACAAACTATCAACTAGTTCGATTTTAGAGCATGTTTTAAATTATGGAGACTGGAACGATATTCAAGAATTATTTACAATAATAAACAAAAAAGAAGCAGCAAAAATATTTTTAAAACAAATACAACAAAAAAGGTGTAATTATCGTCCCGAAATTAAAAATTATTTTAATTTATACTTTAAACAATATGCATGAAGAAATATTAACCGAAGAACAAGTTAAGTTGTTGCCGTTTAAGATTGATTTTTCAGAAAAGTTTGAAGATATTATAAATATTCCAGATTTATTGACGTTAGCAGCGATGAAAGCGTATGCTTTAAATAGACGAGCCAAGTGGAAGGATTATGTTGATTTGTATTTTATTTTTAAGGATCATTTTTCTTTAGGGAAAGTAATGAATAAAGCGAGAGAAATTTTTCAAGGCGAATTTAATGAAAAAAATTTTAGATCGCAATTGTCTTATTTTAAAGACATTGATCATTCCGAAGAAGTTGTTTATTTAAAGGGATTTGAAATAAATGATAAAATAATAGAAAAATCATTAATTGAATTTAGTTTACAGTCTTAAAAATATAGATGTCTGAGGTATGACCTCTGACATCTTCAAATATGAACAAAATCATTAAATTTTTTTAATTCAAATTACGAAAGAGATAGTTATAAATAATTATTGACACGGGAATTATTTTATAATAAACTTGTAATTAAGATGGCCTTTGGCCATTTTAAAAACCATGAGCATTTTAAGCAAATTAACGAATTATTTAAAAGAGGTTAAGGTGGAAATTAAGAAAGTAAATATGCCCACCAAGCAAGAAACCATAAAATATACCCTAATTGTTATCGGGTTAAGTTTGGTTGTTGCGATTTTTTTGGGTGGTCTAGATTTTTTGTTTACATTTTTAGTTAGTAAATTTTTGTTATAATGCCAAAGCAAGAAACAACGGGGGAAAGACACTGGTATGCAATTCATACCTATCCTGCATCAGAAGATACGGTTGCTTTTAATTTGAAACAAAGAATTGAGTCGTTGGGAATGGGTGATAAAATTTTTAATATTGTGGTTCCCAAGGAAAAAAAGATAAAAATAAAGGGCGGAAAAAGACAAATAATTGAAGAGAAATTTTTTCCAAACTATGTTTTTGTAGACATGATTGTGACCGATGATTCCTGGTATGTGGTTAGAAATACGCCAAGAGTAACGGGTTTTATTGGTTCGGGGATTACGCCGGTTCCAGTTTCTGATGAGGAAATTACAAAAATATTAAAAGCAGAAACCAAAGATGAGCCAGTTTATAAAATTGATGTTGAGGTTGGCGATATTGTGAAAATTGCCGATGGGCCATTTAAGGACATGGAAGGCAAAATCAGCGAAGTTGATCATGGCAAAGGTAAAATTAAAGTTTTAGTAAATATGTTTGGACGGGAAACTCCAGTAGAGTTGGATTTCCTACAAGTCAAAAAGATATAATGCGAATATGCGAACTTAATGCCAATATTGCGAACTGCGAATTCGCAGTCTGTAGATTGGCATAAGATTAGTAGATTGGCATTATAATAATTATTATGGCAAAAGAAATAAAGACAATTATTAAAATTCAACTTCCCGCCGGAGGCGCTACACCAGCTCCACCAGTGGGTACGGTTTTAGGTCCACACGGATTAAACCTTCAAGATTTTTGTGGAAAATTTAATGAAGCAACAAAAGATAAAATGGGAAATGTAATTCCAGCGGAAATTACAATTTTTACAGATAGAACCTTTAGCTTTGTATTAAAAACTCCACCAGCAGCTGATTTATTAAAAAAAGCAGCAGGAATTGAAAAGGGGTCTGGGGTTCCACAAAAAGACAAAGTTGGAAAAGTTACCAGAGAACAGGTAAGACAAATTGCAGAAACAAAAATGGAAGACCTAAATGCCAATGACATCGAAGCAGCAATGAAAATCATCGAAGGAACGGCAAAGAATATGGGCATAAACATTGAATAAATTCAATGTCGCCCCGATCAAGCCAATGGCTTGATATAGGGGCATAGAGATTGTTGATTAGGTCCCCGACCAGGGCGTCGGGATAAACAAAAAGCGGTTGGAAAAGACCGCTTTTTATGTTACAATAAAAACATGCCCCGTAGTGAATTTTTGACTGGTCCGATGTTCATCGGATCAAAATGCTACGAGGGACGATAATAAATTAGTCAAAAATCTACTACAGGGTATGAAAAATTATGATTTAATTATTGTTGGTGCCGGGCCGGCGGGGGTTTCGGCGGGTATTTATGCTAAGAATTTCGGCATAAATTCTTTGGTTCTTGGCGAAGTTTCTGGCGGACTTATTAATACTGCCTATAAAGTAGAAAATTATCCAGGAATATTCGGAGTAAATGGTAAGGAATTGGCCGGAAAATTTTATGAACATCTGGAACATTTAAAAGTTAATTTTGAACAAACCAGAGTTAATCAAGTTGCCAAAATTGATGATGGATTTAAAATTGTTTCCGAAAAAGAGGAGTATCAAGCGAAATCAATTATTTTAGCAATTGGCACGGAAACTAAAAAATTAGAAATTAAAAACGTAGAAAAATTTGAACAAAAAGGAGTGAGTTATTGCTCACAAAACTGTGTCTCTTTATTTAAACACAAAAATATCGCCATTGTTGGCGGTGCAAATTCGGCAGTGATGGGTGCGGTCATGCTTGCCGAAGAAGCAGAAAAAATTTATTTAATTTACAGAAAAGATAAATTAAGGGCAGACGATTTATGGACCAAGAGAGTTGGGGAATTAAAAAATGTGGAAATAATTTACAATGCCAATGTTACAGAGGTAAATGGAAAAGATTGGTTAGAAGAAGTTATTTTAGACAATGGCAAAAAATTAGAGGCAAGCGGTTTAATTATTGAAGCGGGTTCAGTGCCAAATACCGTTTTATTACAAGATCTGGGCATTGTAACCAATGAATTTGGTTTTATTAAAGTGGACGAAGCACAAAAAACAAATGTTTCTGGAATTTTTGCCGCCGGAGACATTACAACTAATTCCAATAATTTCCGACAAGTTGTTACGGCTGTCTCTGAAGGCGCAATTGCAACATTGGAGGTGTTTAAATTTTTAAATAATAAAAAATAATTATGAATCATAAAATTACATTAATACCCGGCGACGGAACGGGACCAGAAATTGTTTATGCAGTAAAAAAATGTATTGATGCTGCTGGTGCAAATATCGATTGGGAAGAAATGGACGCGGGATTGTCGGCAATTGAAAAATATGGAACACCGTTTCCACCCAAAACATTAGATTCAATAAAAAGAAACAAAGTTGCCTTGAAGGGGCCAATTACAACGCCGATTGGTGGTGGATTTCGTTCTGTTAATGTGGCCTTAAGGCAAGAATTGGGCTTGTACGCTTGTTTAAGGCCATGTCGGTCATATACGGGGATAAACTCTAAATATAGCAATATTGATATTGTAATCGTGAGAGAAAACAGTGAGGATTTATATGCGGGAATTGAATTTGAAAAAGGCAAACTAGAGACTGAAGAATTATTGAAATGGATTAAAGAAAAAACAAATAAAAATCTTGATTTGAGCACTGCTTTGGGCATAAAACCGATTTCTGAAAAGGCATCAAGAAGAATAATTGAATTTGCTTTTAAGTATGCAGTAGAAAATAAACGTAAAAAAGTTAGCTGTATCCATAAGGCAAATATTATGAAATTTACAGATGGCTTATTCTTAAAAGTGGCCAGGGAAATTGCAGGACGATATAAAGAAATTGAATTTGAAGAAGTAATTGTGGATAATTTAACAATGCAACTTGTTTTGAGACCAAACAATTTTGATGTTTTAGTTCTGCCGAATTTGTATGGCGATATTATTTCTGATTTATGTGCAGGACTGGTTGGGGGATTGGGAGTTGCGCCGGGGGCAAATATTGGTGAGGGGATTGTTGTTTTTGAGCCAACGCACGGTTCAGCGCCAAAATATACTGGTTTAAACAAAGTTAATCCATCAGCAACTCTTTTGTCGGGGATTATGATGTTGCGACACATTGGCGAAGATAAGATTGCTCTAAAAATAGAAAATGCATGGAAGGAAGTGATCAAAGAGGGGAAGGATGTAACCTATGATCTAAAGTTAGACAGAAATGATCCCAGTGCTGTGGGCACAATTGAAATGATTGATGCGATTATAAAAAAGTTTTAAAAGTGGTATAATTACAATATAAGTAATATTATCCGAATGATGCGAATATTTATCCGAATCAACGAATTATTCGTAGATTCGTATACTAATTTGTAGATTCGAATATTTAATTGTATGTTTACGAAAGTAGCAATAAGTGGATTTGGGAGAATTGGTCGAAGTTTTTTAAGGATAGCCCATGAACGAAACGATTTAAGAATCGTGGCAATTAATGATTTGGCTGATTTAGAAAATTTGGCCTATCTTTTAAAACACGATAGCGTTTATGGTGCATATGACCACAGGGTTAGTGTTGATTTAAAGCAAAAAAAATTAATTATTGATAATCAAAAAATTGATTTTTTTCAAGAAAAAGATCCAATAAAATTGCCATGGGCAAGATTGGGAATAGATGTGGTTGTTGAGGCAACAGGATTTTTTGATTCTTTTGAGGGAAGTTCTGCGCACATAAAAGCTGGAGCCAAGAGAGTGGTAATCACTGCGCCATCAAAAGACGACGACGAGAGCTTTAAGCTTGGCGGAACCGTGCTTTTAGGGATTAATGAAAAAGATATGTCGCGAGTAAACATTACTTCTAACGGTTCTTGCACAACCAATGCAGTTGCACCGGTGATGGCGGTTTTATCAGAAAATCCAGGGATAAAAAAGGCAGTCTTAAATACAACCCATGCTTATACGGCAACGCAAAAAATTGTTGATGGTCCAGATGCGAAGGATTGGCGCAGGGGCAGGGCGGGAGCAATTAGTTTGGTTCCGTCTTCTACGGGAGCAGCGATTACAGTTACGAAGGTTGTAAAAAACTTAAAAGGCGTATTTGATGGTCTAGCAATCAGGACTCCGGTGCCAACGGTTTCTTTGGCGGACATAACTTTTGTAGCCAACCGAAAAACTTCAGTTGAGGAAATTAATAATATTTTAATTGAGGCATCTAAAAAACCACACTGGAAAGGGATTTTAGGTGTAACTAGTGAACAATTGGTTTCCTCGGATTTTATTGGCATTACTACCGCTGCTATTGTTGATTTGGGATTTACAAAAGTTATTGATGGCGATTTAGTAAAAGTTATGGCCTGGTACGATAATGAATGGGGTTATTCATCAACTTTGGTTGAACATGTAATTAAAAGCGGAAAACTTATTAAGTGAGTTTAAAGTTAAAAATCAAAAGTTTAAAGTTGCAGTATTAAATTTAATAATTAAAATGTCACAAGATAATAAAAAATTTAGCGAGGAATTAAAAAGAAGGATTTATAATTGGATATTGAGATTAATAAAATTTTTAGACACCTTATCGAAAACAGATACTTTATGTAAAACCGCTGATAATCAACTTATGCGGTGTGGCACAAGTATTGGCGCTAATTATGTTGAAGCAATAGCCGGAAGCTCTAAAAAAGAATTTGTAAATTTTTTAAGTTATGCCCTAAAGTCTGCAAATGAATCAAAGTTTTGGTTGGCACTGTTACGAGACGCGAATAAGGGCGACAAAAATGAAATTAACGAATTATTGAAAGAATTAATTGAGTTAGCAAACATTTTAGCTTCTAGTGTTAGGACGATGAGGGGAAAATAACTTTTAATTTTTGACTTTTAATTTTTAATTCACAAACATATGATATATCTTGGCGCTGATCATGGCGGGTTTAGTTTTAAGGAAAAAATCAAAGAATATTTGAAAGAACTAAAAACAGATTTTGTTGATTTGGGCAATTTGAAATTTCAAGGCGATGATGATTTTGTAGATTATGCTGTTTTGGTGGCGAACAAGGTTGTAGAAACGAAGCAGAAAGGGATTTTAATTTGCACTCACGCCGATGGAATGTGTGTTGCAGCAAATAAAATTAAAGGGATTGTTGCCGTTAGTCCGTCAACAAAAAAATCAGCGATAAGATCAAGAGAGGATTTAGATTCTAATATTTTGTGTTTAGGCGAACATGCGTTGTCGTTCCGAGAGGCAAAGAAAATTATTAAAGTTTGGCTGGAAACGGATTTTTTCAATGCCGAAAGATATATTCGAAGAATAAATAAAATTAAAAAATTAGAAAATTAAAATGCAAAAACAAATAATACCTACAATTTTAGTTAAGACATTTGAAGAAGTTGAAGAGAAGATTAAGCTGGTTGAAGACTATGTGGAATGGGTCCAAATTGATGTTATGGACGGTGTTTTTGTATATAATGAAACTTGGCCACATTCGGCTGTGCCAGGGAAAGCGAAAAGAGGGAAAGCATATACGAAAGAGATTGAAAAATTAAAAAAAATAAACACAAAATTAAAAATCGAAATTCATTTAATGGTAGAAAGGCCAGAAGATGAATTTGATGATTGGTTGAAAGTTGCAGATAGAATTTTTGTACATTTTGAATCAAAAATCACAAATCGTGAATTGGGAATTCGGGCAATGATTGAAAAAGCGCATGCACAGGGGAAGGAGTTTGGTTTGGTCTTAAATCCGGAAACTCATTTTGCAGCGGTTTTGCCATTTATTAAGGACTTGGATTTGGTTTTATTTATGACTGTTCAGCCGGGGTGGGGTGGGCAAGAATTTAAATATTGGGTTTTAGAAAAGATTGAAGCGCTAAGAAAAAGATGGCCGAAAGGAGATATCGAGGTTGATGGTGGAGTGAATGATGAAAATATCAAAAAAATTGCCAAAGCAGGCACAAATTTATTTGGCGTGGGAACCTATATTTATCGCAGCAAAGATATTAACCCCTCACCTTTGGACGAAGGTGATAGGGTTAAAAAAGCAATTGAAAAATTAAACAAATTAATTAAATAAACAAAGTATGTTCGATATTATTACATTCGGCTCGGCAACTAGAGATTTCTTTTTAAGAAGTAAGAATTTTAGAGTAATAAAAAGCGATGATTTTGCAACCGGGCAGGGGATATGTTTTGATTTGGGTTCAAAAAATCAAATTGATGAGATATTTTTTGCTTCTGGTGGCGGTGGAACAAATGTTTCGACCACTTTTGCTTATCAGGGATTTAAGGTTGGTTGCGTAGGAAAAGTTGGGAACGATATTAGTGGAGAATCAATTAAGAGGGAACTTAAAGAATTAAAAGTTAAAGATTTTATTATTGAGGACAAAAAGCAAATAACCGGGCATTCAATTATTCTGTCAGTTTCTGACAAAGAACGAACAATTTTAAATTATCCCGGAGCTTGTTATTATTTAAATGAAAATGATATACCCCTTAATAAACTAAAAGCAAAATGGTTTTATATTGCACCCTTGCCGGGAGAATCAGCAAAAACACTTTTGCCAATAATAAATTTTGCCAAGAAAAATAATATTAAAGTTGCATTAAATCCAGGGAAGGATCAATTGTCTTTGGGGCTAGAGGGATTGAAAGATGTTTTGAATGCCGTTGATATTTTAAATTTAAATCAAGAAGAGGGCGCAAAATTAGCCGAACTTCCATTTGAACAAGAGAATGAGATTTTTAAAAAATTAGACGAATATGTCAGGGGAATCGTTATTATGACTAAGGGGCCAGAAGGAGTTGTTGTTTCTGATGGAGAATATATCTATAGGGCGGGAACGTTTAAAGAAGAAAAATTCATTGATCGAACTGGTGCTGGAGATGCATTTGGTTCGGGTTTTGTTTCCGGGATAATGCGTTACGACACAATTGAAGAAGCCATAAGACTGGGAACTGCCAATGGTACCGCGGTTGTAGAGGCGATGGGAGCAAAAAATGGTTTATTAACAAAAAAACGATTCGAAACCGAATCGCGTTGGGAGAAATTAGAAACAAGTAAAATAAAATTATGAAATCATATGAATATATAGCAAGAATATTTAGGGCTAAACCAGAAATTGTCAAAGAAATGGAAGAAAAGATGAATAAAGTTACCGGAAAAACGGGAGTACTCGATAAGGTGGTTAAAGAAAACGAATTTCGAATCAGTAAAACAATGTCTGCCTTGAATTGTCACGATTATTCAGCAGAAAATGTTGCCCTGTCTTTAATCACAAAATTACAGAAAGACGATCGCGCTGTATGTGAATTATTCAGAAATCCTGACGGAGCCAGCGTTGAGGGATACAAAACTTTATTTAATTTTGCCCTAGAATTAGCAAATACCGAACCGTTGTTTGTTTTAAAAGAAGAAATTGCTAAAGATATTTTAAGAAAAAACCCACCACCAAACATAATGAAGGTATTGGGGTATAAGGATGTGGATGAGCTTTTGGAAAAAGAAAACTTGTATGAAATTTTTGCTGCATTTCGCTTTGTGGAAAACAATGAGTGGATGCATAAAGCATTTGATGAAACATATCAAAAACTAATTCCTGATGACTTTGAAGAAAGAAAAACAAAATTGATTGTTCTGTCAGAAAAATGGTTAAAAATAGCAGAGGGATTTGTAAAAAAGAAATATCATAATGTTAGCCATCTTAAGGAGTTGGGGGTCGTGTTCGTGATTCCTTTAAAAATTAATACTCCCGGAGAAACATTGAGGGTGTTTTCAATGGTTTTGCATTATTTACACGAAACAGAATTTTATTCAAGATTATTTAGAAAAGCTAGTTTGTCGGAAAATTTTGGTAAAAAGGTTATTTCCCTGTTGAAGGGTGAAATTTTAGAACAACCAAAAAATCAAGAAAAAATGATCTGGCCGATTATTCAAAGATATTTGGCCAAGGACAATCCAGAAGATCCGTATTTGTTTGTTCCGCACGTTAATCCCGAAGCATTGCATTGGAAAAAAACGGAAAAAGATATCAGTGATTTAGGAAAGAGATTTGAAAATATTGATTTAGAATTATGGTATGATTTAGATTGGGTTGGCGGATTCTTTAAAAATAATCAGGGCAAAGAGGAATTAGTTAGCTTTGATTTAATTGATAATTGGATGGGATTGGTAAATAAAGAACAAAGTTTAAAATATCTTTATCATCACCAGGAAGCATTGTGGAACGAAATTTTTTCCGAATACATGGGCCCAGAAAATTTAGAAAAATTAATGGTTGATAATTTTGACAAAGGTTTTATAGAACTATGAAAACAATAGAAATTTTTGAAAAAGCGCAAATGCACGGTTATGCGATTGGTCAGTTTAATGTTTCTACAGACGAACAAATAACGGCGATTGTTGAGGTTGCCAAAGAATTAAATGCGCCAGTGATTATTGGGACATCGGAGGGAGAGAGAGAATTTATTGGCGTTGATCAGATTGTTGCTTTGGTTAAATCGTGGCAAAAACAAACTGGTTTACCAATTATTTTGAACGCTGATCATTGCAAAACATTCGAAAGCATTAAAGAAGTCGTTGATGCTGGCTACGACAGTGTTCACTTTGATGGATCTAAATTGCCGTTTGATGAAAATGTAGCAATTACGAAACGAGTTATTGAATATGCAAAAAGCGTGAATCCAGATATTGTGGTGGAGGCAGAAATTGGTTGTTTGCCAGGCGGTTCAGATATTCATCAAGATGTGAAAATAAAACTTTCTGATTTAACCCAGCCAGAGGAAGCAAAGGAGTTTATTAAAAAAACAGGAGTTGATTTGTTGGCGATTGCAATTGGAAACATTCATGGCATGAAAGAAGGCGGTGATGACGATCCACATTTATATATTGATCGTTTAGAAGAAATTAGACGAGCCGTGCCCAGCACGATGTTGGTTTTGCATGGTGGATCGGGAACACCAAGAGATGATTTGCAACAAGCAATTAAAAAAGGGATAGTTAAAATTAACATTAATACAGAAATTAGGATTGCTTATAAAAACGCCTTAAAGAAATTTTTAGAAGAAAATTTAGACGAAGTAAAACCGTACAAAATTTTGTTTCCAGCGATGGAAGCAGTAAAAAAGGTAGTCGCAGATAAAGTTGTATTATTCGGTGGCCAAAACAAAGCTTGATTTTTAAATTAAGTTCTGATAATATAAAAACGCAATGGATTTAGAATTAAAAGCTGAAAAAAGAGAAGATGTGGGAAAAAAGTTGGAAGCCCTTCGAGAAAAAGGGATTATTCCTGCTGTAATTTATGGTTCGGGCCATAAGTCAGTTTCGGTTCAGGTTGATTATGAAGAATTTAGAAAAATCTTTGAGCAATCAGGAGAAAACACGCTTGTTAAATTAAAAATTGGCAGTGAATCAAAAAATGTTTTAATTAATGAAATTGCAAAAGATCCAATGAGTGATCGATTTATCCATGTTGATTTTTACCAGGTAAGAATGGATCAAGTGATTAAAGCAGAAGTACCATTAATTTTTGAGGGCGAAGCGCCGGCAGTTAAAAATTTGGAAGGTGTTTTGATTAAGAACATGAACCATATCGAAGTAGAGGCATTGCCAAAAGATCTACCACACGAAATCAGAATCGATATTTCTATTTTAGATTCTTTTGATAAAAATATTAGAATTAAAGATTTAGTTTTACCAACAGGCGTAAAAATAGATCTTGACTTAGAAGAGGTAATTGTTTCTGTGATACCTCCAAGAACTGAAGAAGAAATTAAATCTACTGACGAAGTTAAAGAAACTGTCGAACCAGAACTAGTTAAAGAGGAAAAGAAGGTTGATGAAGGGGAGGGAAAAACAGAACCACAACCCAAAGAATGATTAAGTTTGTTAAACTTAATAAAAGTTTTATTTTAATGGCAATTATTGCCATTTTTTGCGTTTTTCCGCTTAGAGCGGGTTTTGTTTTTGCCGAGACATCTCTCGATATTGATGTCCAAGAGCAAGAAGCAGAGGCACGACTAAAAGAATTGGAATCAAAAATTGGCCAGTATCAGCAAGCAATAACCGAAAATCAACAACAGGCAAAATCATTAAAAACAGAAATCGTGATTTTAGATGCACAAATTAATTCTGCAGAATTAGAAATTCAAAGAACTGATTTGTTGATTAAGAAACTCGACAAGCAAATAAATCAAAAAGAAAAATCAATTCGCGAAATAGAGCGCGAAGTTGATTTAGAAAAAACAACTATTGCCGAATTATTGAGAGAAGTGAGAAAATATGACGACACTTCGCTTGTAGAAGTGGTTTTGACTGAAGGGAGTTTATCGGATTTTCTTTCGGAAATAAGATCTTTAGAAAATTTTCATCAACAGGTTCAAGAACAGCTTAAGAAAATTTCTAATGCAAAATCAACCTTAGAAAAAGAAAAAACAGATTTAGTGAACGAGAAAGAAGAACAGGCATCATTAAAATATATACAAGCCGAACAGAGGGCTGGGTTGGAACTAAAGAAAAAACAAAGGAATAATTTATTGGCCCAAACCAATGGCCAAGAAAATCTGTTTAATCAGTTAATGAAAAAAACTCAGGCCGACATAGAAACGATAAAAAACAAACTTTATTTTTTGCAAGACATATCAACTGATGGTTCGTTAAGGTTTGAAGATGCATATAAATATGCAAAATTTGCAGGAATTCATACTGGAATAAGGCCAGCGTTTCTTTTGGCAATTTTAAGCAGAGAATCAGAATTGGGAAAAAATATTGGCAAAGGAACGTGGCGAGTTGATATGAAACTAAGCCAAAGAACTTATTATTTACAGATTTGTGAAGAATTGGGAATTGACCCAGATAAATATCCAGTATCAAAAAAGGTTTGGTATGGTTGGGGTGGGGCAATGGGCCCAGCGCAAATGATGCCAGCCACTTGGTTGGGGTATAAGGCAAAAATTGCAGAAATAACAGGAAATAATCCGCCATCACCGTGGAATGTTAAAGATGCATTTATTGCTTCGGCACTATATTTGGTGAATAAGGGGGCTGATCAAAAAACAGAAAAAGCAGAATGGAAAGCAACAATGATGTATTTGGCCGGTGCAAATTGGCAAAAATCGTCTTTGCGTTTTTATGGTGATCAAGTGATGGAAAGAGCAGAAAATTTTCAAGAACAAATTGATATTATGGAAAAAGGGTAGGACGCTCAGATTCATTTTATATGTCGACACATGTCAGCCACCCCAGCGGGTGGCTGCATTAATTCTCAGCCAAAATTTTTCTTTCAGAAAAAACCGTGCTTTTGGCTTCCGAAGTTGTCTCAGTATAAAATAAATCCTCACTTTGGGTGAGGGTTTATTCGGGTCTTTGGAATTTTTTGATAATCGGGTAGAAGTTGCCATTAATGATGTCTTCAATATTGTGCCATTCTTTTTTGATGCGATGGTCGGTGATGCGATCTTGGGGAAAGTTGTAGGTGCGGATTTTTTCCGACCTATCAGCGGTGCCAATTTGTGCATTTCTTTCTTGTCCCAATTTTTGTATTTCTTTGTTTTCTAAAAATGCGAAAAGCCGTGAACGTAATAAGTTCATGGCCGTTTCTTTGTTCGCCGCCTGGCTTCGTTCGCGCTGAGAGGCAACAACAAACCCAGATGGCATATGCGTGATTCTAATTGCGGATTCGGTTTTATTCACGTATTGCCCGCCTGGACCAGACGACTTAAAAGTGTCAATTTTTAAATCACTTGCTTTAATTTCAAATTCTTTTGGTTCAACGTAGGGAAGTACTGCCACTGATGCGGTTGAAGTATGAATTCTACCGTTTTTTTCTGTTTCAGGGATTCTTTGTACGCGATGAACCCCACCTTCTTGTTTCAATAGATTATAAACATCAGCTCCGGAAATTTGAAAACTAATTTCTTTGATCCCTTTCGATCCAGATTCACTAGAATCTAAAACTCTTAATTTCCATCCCTGTTTTTCGGCAAAACGAGAATACATTCGATACAAATCAGCAGCAAAAATGGCAGCTTCGTCGCCACCAGCACCAGCTCTAATTTCTATAATTATACTGTTGGGATTAGCGCTCATAGGTTGCGTAACTGTTATTTAATTGTTTTTTTGGCTAATCGTTTTTTGAATTTATCAACACGTCCAGCAGAGTCCAAGATTTTGTCTTGACCAGTATAAAAAGGATGGCAAGCGCTACACACCTCAACGTGTATTTCCGGCTTGGTTGCACCCATTTTAAATATTTTGCCACAACCACAATGGACTGTTGCTTGTTCGTAATATTCTGGATGTATATTTTTTTTCATAAACTATTTTTACTTATTGGGCCTGTCCCGACTTCGGTCGGGATCCCGACAGCGGTCGGGAGATGAATATCTTTTTTCATATAGTATATGATATAATATAAATATATAAGAGTCAACCCCGCCTTGGTGGGGTTGACTTGCAATATCGAAATTCTTATGATAGTATAATTGATATGACAAATGAAAATAAAAAAACAATAGTTTCAGAGGAATTAGCTAAAGAAATGTTTAGTGCTGGTGTTCATTTTGGACACAAAAAAGGCAATCATCATCCAAAAATGGATCCATATATCCATGGCATAAAAAACAACATTCAGATTATCAATTTAGAGGAAACGATGAAAGGATTAGAAAAAGCATTGGATTTTATTGAAGAAATAATTAAAAATAGTGGAAAAATTCTTTTTGTTGGGGTTAGACCACAATCTCAGTTAATTTTAAAAGAAACAGCGGAAAGATGTAAAATGCCATATGTTTCTTTGCGTTGGATTGGTGGACTTTTAACAAACTTCAGAACAATCAGAAAAAGAATCGATCACTTTATCGGCCTGGAAAAGAAAAGAGAAGAAGGGGAGCTAAAGAAATATACCAAAAAAGAACAAAAAGCATTCGATAAGGAAATCGATAAATTGAATAAAAATTTTGGCGGATTAAAATCATTAGATAAATTGCCAGACGCAATATTTGTTTTGGGGGTTAAGGATCATTTGACCGCAATTAGGGAGGCCAAGATAAAGAAAATTCCAGTAATTTCTTTGGTTGATACGGACAGTAATCCAGCGTTAGTGGACTATATTATTCCCGCTAATGATGAAGCAGTAAGTGCGCTTCAATTCATGCTTAATCAAGTTGAAAAAGTAATAATCCCCGCATAATGGGGCAAGTAAACAATATATGATAAACGCAGACCTAGTCAAACAATTAAGAGAAAAAACAGGAGCTTCAATGATGGATTGTAAAAAGGCGCTGGAAGAGGCGAATGGCGACGAAACAAAGGCAACCGAAATTTTAAAAGAAAAAGACAAATTAACGGCAATGAAAAAATCAGACAGAACCGCAAATCAGGGTGTAATTGAAGCATATATTCATGCCAATGCAAAAATTGGTGTTTTATTAGAATTAAAATGCGAAACCGATTTTGTTGCCAAGAACGAGGAATTTAAAGAACTAGCACATGAAATTGCAATGCATATTGCTGGCATGAATTCAAAAGACCCAGAAACATTATTAGCCGAACCATTTATAAAAAATCCTTCAATCACCGTTAAGGATTTAATTGAAGCTAAAATTGGTAAGCTGGGAGAGAATATTAAAATAGAAAAGTTCATTAGATATGAGCTTTAATTAACGATGGTATTAGTTTTTCAAATTATTTTAGGAGTGGGCATCGCAGGGTTTCTTGTTGTGGTTTTCAAAAAGATCCCTGTTCTTTTAAATTATCCGCGACGTCCATTTGAAGAAACATCGTTAAAGCACAAGATTGTTAGTAGAATTAAAAAAATAAAAGAGAGTGCAAATCAAAGCGAAGTTTTACACAATGCCATTATTCCTAAAACGGAAAAATTTTTAAGAAAATTTAGAGTGTTTGTTTTAAAACTTCACAATTCTTCTGCAAGAATAACTAGTTATTTAAAAAAGAAGAAACAAGATCCGCCGATGTAGCTCAGTGGTAGAGCAATAGTTTTGTAAACTATTTGTCGGGTGTTCGATTCACCCCGTCGGCTTTTGAGGGAGCGTCGCATAGCGGCTATTGCAACAGACTGTAAATCTGTCGCCTCACGGCTTCGGTGGTTCGAGTCCACCCGCTCCCACCTTCGCTCCGCACCGCGGAGCTTCGGTGGGCAGGCCCACAATGCCAAGATAGCTCAGCTGGCAGAGCATCCCCATGGTAAGGGGAAGGTCTCGGGTTCGATTCCCGATCTTGGCTCCAAAAATAATAAAAATAAAAACAAATATATGAAAAAAGATTTTACGGTAAAATTAGCTTGTGAAAAGTGTAAGCGCGTCAACCATTTTACTCGCAGAAATAAAAAAACTGTTGAGGAAAAATTGCAGTTGAGCAAGTTCTGCAAATGGTGCAGAAAAAACACGATTCATAAGGAAACAAAAAAATAGGAAATTAGGCTCGTGGTGAAGTGGTATCACGAAGATCTCCAAAATCTTAGTCGGGGGTTCAATTCCTCCCGGGCCTGAAAGCATGAAACCAATATTCGAAAAAATAATTAAATTATCAAAAAATAGAAAAGTAGTAATAATATTTTTTGCTGTTTTGTTTTTTTTAATTCTTGGTTTGGGATTGATACAACCAAAATGTAGCGGAGAAGACAAGATTGTGGTTATTGAAAAAGGACTTGGTTCTGATGAGACTGCACAGGTTTTAAAAGACAATGGAATCATAAATAGTAAGTGGGGGTTTGTGTTTTATTTATGGACCAAGGGACACATTAACCATATACAGGCAGGGGAGTATTTATTAAATTCACAGATGAGTATGTCGCAGATTGCCAAGATAATTGTTAATGGTGAAATTAAAGAAGATTATGTAAAAATTACGATTCCCGAAGGATGGGATATTAAAAAAATCGAAGCACGCCTGAAAGATAATAACGTAATTAACGAAGACGCAAAAATTTCTACAGAGAATGAAGGATATTTATTCCCTGATACCTATTATTTCTATACAAACTCTAGTGTTGATTTGGTTGTAAAAAAAATGCGTGATAATTTTCTTCAAAAAATAGGAGGGATTTCAGAAAATTTATTGCTCGATTCTAGTATGAAATTACGCGACACAGTAATTATGGCAAGCATTATTGAAAAAGAAGTTAAAACCGAACAGGACAAAATAATTGTTTCTAATATTTTTTGGAAAAGAATTAACGCCGGCATTCCATTACAATCATGCGCAACAATAGGATATATTTTGGGTGTTGATAAGGCACAATATACATATGAAGATACGCGCATAAAATCGCCATACAATACCTATCTTTATCCCGGACTTCCGCCAGGACCGATAAATAACCCTGGATTATCAGCAATTGAGGCGGCACTTAATCCCCAGCAAACAGATTATTTGTATTTTTTAAATGCTCCAGATGGCACAATGATCTATTCAAAAACAATTGAAGAACACAATGCGAACAAGGCGAAATATTTAAATTAAGGGTATCTCGTCAGAGGCGGGCAAGCTTGACAACGGTTTAAAATTGTAATACTATTAATGCATAATTAGATGGTCGTAGACAACAGGTTGCGAAAGCTTAAATCCTGTCGAGACTGAAAATTTGTGGGTTTAATATCCATAAGTTTAGAGGTTTGTCTGCGGAAAGGTCGCAGATTTTTAATTAAAAAAACAATGTTAACAAAAAAACAAAAACAGGAAATTGTAGAGGAGTTAGCTGACAAAATTAAACGCCAGAAATCTTTGATTTTTACCGACGCCAAAGGGGTTAAGGTTAAAGACATTCAAATTATTCGAAAAGAACTTCGAAAACTAGAAGGGGAATATAGAGTTGCGAAGAAAACTTTAATGAAATTGGCTCTCAAAAAAGAAGGCAAAGAAATGGATTTGTCAGAATTTAGTGGTTCTTTGGCATCAAGTTTTGGATATGGCGATCCGATATCTTTAATCAAGGTTCTTACTAAGCTAGCCAAAACCAATGATAAATTTAAAATTTTAGGCGGTATGGTTGAAGGCAGAGTTTTGTCGGCATTAGAAATTAAAGAGTTATCAAAAATTCCTTCTCGAGAAATTTTATTGGCCAAATTAGTTGGTTCAATAAAGAGTCCAATCAGTGGTTTTGCAAACGTATTGCAGGGCAATTTAAGGAATTTGATTGGAGTATTAAGTGCGATAAGCAATAAATCATAATGCGAATATGCGAATTTAATGCCAATTATGCGAACTGCGAATTCGCAGTCTGTAGATTGGCATAAGATTAGTAGATTGGCATCATAATAAGATGACTGAAAAAAACAAGGACGTAAAGGTTCCAGAAAAATTCAAAAAATTAGTTGATGAAATTGAAAAAATGACTGTTATGGATTTGTCTGAACTTGTTAAAGTTTTAGAAGAAAAATTTGGAGTTAGTGCGGCAATCCCGACGTCCGCGGGAGTCGGGACTCCGACCTCGCCAGAAGCGAGCGTCGAAGTTGAAAAAACAGCTTTTAATGTCGAATTAAAATCAGCTGGAGATCAAAAGATTCAGGTTATTAAAATCATCGGTGAAATTTCTGGGCTTGGATTAAAGGAATCAAAAGCAATTGTTGACGCGGCTCCGAAAGTTATTAAGGAAAATCTTAAGAAAGAAGATGCAGAAGAGTTAAAAACAAGGTTAGAAGGCGTTGGAGCCACCGTAGAGCTTAAATAGGTGCAGTCCCGACCTCGGGTCGGGATCCTCGATAGAGATCGGGATTGGTGCAACGATTGAATTGAAATAATAGGCGGAGGTTCGGCCTCCAAACAGAAACGTCCTGCAACTGCAGGGCGTTTCTGTTTTTATCTGTATATTCGTACAGATTAGTAATTCGTGGTCTGTTAGATTTCTATTTTATAAACTTCTGAACCGTTTAGTAGATAAATTATGCTTTCGTCATAATCAACCCAAAAGTCTTTAAGATTGTTAAGCCCAGAAAGAAAATATTGTTTTATTAATCCATCTTTCTTATTATAAGAAATAATTCTGCTGTTTGTCTTATCTAGGATATATAAATTTTTGAAATCGGACTGAGTAAATAATTTTTCTGCGTTGATTAGGGCGGGGGAGATGTCAATTTTTAATTCTTTATTTTTTTTGCCTTGGGAGTATTGAATAATTTTTCCAGTGTTTAATGAAATATATATGTCGCCATCTACAGCAATAGAGGTTGCGTCTTTTAATTCGTCAGTTGGGCCTTTCATAATCCATTGCGAGCCGTTTAAAATATCTTCGGTTTTAGAATATTTAAACACATTTAATCTTTGGACATCCAGAAAGAATAGATTATCATCATAACTCGTCATGCTTTTGATGTTTAGGGTGTTTTCTAGATTTGGTTTAAGCAAATAGATATTGTAATTTTCATTATAATTATAAACAGCGATTTTTTCTGGGTTGGCCAACAATAGCACTTCGTTGTCTGTAGCTGTTCCGAGTTTAAATGTGTCTTTTGATGAGAGGAATATAAGCTTTGAAGAGTTATCAATTAAATCGATTTGATGCAAAAATCCAGAATTCAATTCGTAGAGATAAATCAGGTTTTCTAGTTTTACTAATCCCTGGGGGTTGAATGGATAGACGCTTTGTGATAAATCAGTAATTTTTTCTGGTAACTGAATATTGATAACATTATTTAGACTATTTTTTTGTTGATCAAGCAGACCCTGTATTAATTGTAGATTATTGGATACTTTATTTTTTGCGTCCAAAGGAAGGTTGGCAAATAATAAATTTGCATTTTCCAAAAAAACAGTCGCTTGTTTTAAAAATGTTTTTGCTTCTGGTTGATTTTGGTAGACCAAAGACAACTTACTGCGTTCGACATTCTCCTGTGTGCGTTGAATTAATTCGTTTATTTGTCTAATTTTAATGTCATAACTGATTTTCAAAATCAAGTACGGAGAAATGATAATTGTTAATCCGATAAATAAAATTAAAAAATATTTTATAATTTGATGTTTTAGAAAAAAGATCGTTATTTTATTAGGAAAAGTAATTTGATCTTTTATAATTTGATCTATTTTTTCCATTTTAAAATCAATTGATTGCCTAAGGTTTAACCCAAAATTAGTTGGCCCTTCTTTTCTGGTTTCTGTCCTGACTTGGGCTTGGATTGCGGTCGGAGCTTCTTCCGGTTTTTGAGTTGCCGCATCCAATAGTAGGCAAGCCAATGAACTTGATTCTGATAAATTGTTTTTAATGTAGTGATAAAGTTTGTCGGTAGTGGAACTGGAAATTATTTCTTTTATTTTGGAAGAGGGTAGAATTTTTGAAATATTGGTAGTGCTAATTAATATTTTGTCGCCTTTTTCTATCTCTCCGCTGGCAATATTGGAAAATGTTTTTGTTGGCTCTGGGATTTCTGGTGTTTCAAATTTTCTACTGATATTAGACATTGTGTTGTTGCGGAACAATTGTACGATCATTTCTCCGGTTTGACCCACGTGAATATTGTTTCCAGAAAAGGTTAAACAAGTAAAATGCAGATTGTTAATCCATTCATTGTGTCCCTTTTTAACGAAATCGGTTAAATAAATATTTGCGCTTTGAAGCGCTGACTCTAATGCTTCCAGCGTGTTTCTTTGTGGGTTAGAATAAAAATCTCTCCTAATTGCCGAACTTAAGAGGTTTAAAATAAAGTCAGAATTTTTATATTTTTTCTTGGGAATATTTGTAATTTCTCCTACAATATAAAGATTGCCTAGTCCCAGGTCTTGTTTGTTTATCGCTTCATACGAAAAAACCCCGCAAATTGAATCTTTTTTCTTTTTGGGGTCTTGATAGACAATTTCTCGGTAATATAAATTAAGATTTTCTGAATCCATTAATATTATTTTACCATTAAAAAAACCTTTACAAAAGGGGAATTAAGATGTAGGATGAAAGCATATGAAAAAGAAGATAAAGAAAACCAAGAAAATGACCAAAAAACCCGTCAAAAAGGCGAGGAAGCGAATTTTAAAGCACAAATCCCGACAAAAGGCCAAAAACATAATAGGCAAGGGGACATTAGAGCAGTTATTTGAATCGTTGGCAAAGGTAAAATTGATGAAATTCTTTTTTAGAAATTCGGTTGATGCCTTTCAGGTTAGAGAAATTCTGAAAATGGTAAGAACGAATAATTCTGCCGTAAAACAAGAAATTAAAAAATTAGAAAGAATTGGCCTGATTGAAAGCAGAAAAAAACAGGGGAGAATAGTTTATTCTTTGAATAATAATTTTGACTTTTTGAAAGAATTAAAAGACTTAATTTTAAAATCAACAATTTCCTCAAAAGGTGAATTGATTAATAATGTACGAAAAATTGGCAATGTTAAGCTTTTGGTTTTGGGTGGAATTTTTAGAAACAATGAAGCCGACGGAGCGGATTTATTGATTGTGGGTGACAAGATAAATACAAGAAAATTAACAACTTTTTCCAAGGACCTGGAAGCGGAGGTAGGCAAGGAATTAAATTTTGTCACAATGTCAGCAAAAGAATTTAATTATCGTTATGATATGTATGACCGTTTTGTTAGAGACTTGATTAACGAGAATAAGGACGTTTTGATTAACAAGCTGAATTTGTGGTAACCCGCCCGCCACGCAAGCCAGCTTGCTGGCGTTGCGGGCAGGGAACATTGCATTCACATTAACGTGTTTTATTATACTTACGTATTGTTAAGTTTAAAAGACAAGAAGCATTATATTGGGTATACAGAAAATTTAAAGAGAAGATTTGAAGAACATCAAGCAGGAAAAGTTGATTCTACAAAAAATAGAAGACCCATAGAATTAATTTATTATGAAGCTTGCTTGGACGAAAAAAGTGCAATAAAAAGAGAAAAATATTTTAAAACAGGTTTTGGCAGAAGATTTTTGAAAGATAGATTAAAACTTGATATACTACCAGAGTCAATTGATTAGGACGCGTGGCTCAGTGGTAGAGCGTTCCGTTCACATCGGAAAGGTCAGAGGTCCGATCCCTCTCGCGTCCAAATTATTGAAATCGTCTTTTAATTGAGGCGATTTTTTGGTAGAATAGAAACATGAACAGAGAAAACCCAAACTTTGAAACAAAACCCGAATCTGAAAGGGAAGGTCGGATTAAAGATATTGAAAGACAAGTTGATGAAATTGCCGATAAATTAGGAATGCCGATTGATAAAGAAATAAAAGATGCTGTAGTGGCTTTAAATGTTTGGGGGATTCCAACCAGTCAATCCTGCGAAGGCCATTTGCAAGAAAAGGGTGCATCATTTCCGTGGATTGAGGTTTATGCGCCAGAGCCGGGAGGATGGGAAGAAGGCGGGGAGAAAGAAAAAGAATGGATTGTGGAAAATTTGAAACATAGAGTCAAAACAATGGAATTGCTTGAAGAATTCTATAAAGACAGAGAGACACCATTTGATGCGAAATTAAATTTTAGTAATATCGGTATTTATGGTGGATTTCGGATTCAAAGCATGAGCGTAGAAAGAATGCCGATAATTTCCGACGTAGAACAAAAAGAAAAACTATTGATTTATCAGAAAGAAATGAATGATTTTGCTAAATTTTTAAAAAATAAGTTTTTAGAATAATATTTATGAAACTTGATAAAGAACCACAATTTAACCCCGCGGAAAATATAGAACCAAATATTGTTTCTAACGAAACAAAGCGACCAGGTGGTGTTGTACCCGAGGATACTCTTTGGCAATCAAAAATAGAAACAGGAAAAAATGGGCAAAGGACAGAAAAAGGGATAGTCGCACCTGATGGCACATACCACGAACTGCAAGAAGGAGAAAGATTTATAATAAATAAAGGAGAAAAGGGAGACTACGAAGCTGTTGTTCTTGGAATTAATGGAGAGAAAAGAATTTTGAGAAAAAGTTTTGCACAAGAGAAAGCCGAACGAGAGCAAGAGGATAAAGAAAAATTGGTAGAGGTTAGAAAAAGATTAGGCATAGAACAAGAGTCAACAAATGAAAATTTATCACAAGCTCAGAATATTTTTAATAATGTTTATGAACAATTAAAGCCAAAACCAGGCATAGATGAAAAAAAGAATGGGCAAAATTTTGTAGAAAAGCTTGCACAATATCAAGATGTGCATATTGAAAAAATTGATGAAAATGAATCTATTGATCAGGTGCTTGAAAGAATATGGACAGAAGGTATGGCAAAGAAACTTATGCGTTTTTCTAAAGATCAAGATGACTATAAGAAACGAAATGCAGATTACAGTGAAATGTATTTAGGGCTTAAAAAAAATATTAATCAATTAATTCAGTCCGGGGAAGTAGATTTATTTACTGCAAAAGTATTTTTAGAGAATTTTCGCACATTAAAAGAAAGTTATTATTATAATAACATTGTCGAAAATCCCGAAGAGCCAAGCGAAGAGGCAAAAGAAAAATATCTTGCAGCTACCCAAGATTTATATGATTTTTATGGAGAAGATAAAATTATTTATGAAGGCGTTTTTTATCATTTTAATAGAAAAGATGATGAAGATAAAAATGTAAAAAATCGGTTTTATTTAAGCGCTAATCTTTCTGGCTCACCAGAAAAATTAGTAAGTGCGTGGAAAAATGCGCTTATAGAAACTGGATTACAAGATAAAATTTATTTTAAATTAACCGGGGAACTTGCAAATCGTCAAGAAACAATCATTGTGTATCAAACTGATAATGTTAGTGATGAAGAAATGGGAAAAGTTATGGAGGCATTTAAAAAATTATGTCCAGAAGATGCATGTGCGAAAAAAAATATGCCAAGTAGTACTTCTATTGTGCGAGGGATTAGTTATGCCCCAGAACCAAAAAACCTCAATAAACTTTTTAGGGCAATGGATTTAAAAGACCGCGGAGATGACAAAAAATATCTTCAAATATCATATAATGAAATGATCGCTGGATTTACACAATTGTCTTTCGAGCTTGCATATCAAGAAACTCAAAAAAGAGGGGAAACAAAATTAGCTCCTAAAAATTTAAAAGATTCTGCAAAAAAATATTTTGAACAAATGATAAAATTAGCTGGCATAAATCCCGAGACAATGGTGCCGAATGCACAAGGCGGAAAACTACCATCTTGGGCAGAAAAACTTTCAAAGAATGCTTCTATTCGATAATGTTATCGTTATTGAATTACGATAACATTGCATTCACATTGCAGAGACTGATGGTCCGATTCCATCCGCGCGCATTTTTTGGAAATAAGCCGATTTCTTGTCGGTTTATTTTTTATTTTCCTAAAATATTGTATAATATAGGGGTATGATAGTTTTGGTGTTTTGGAGATGGTATTACGGGGAGGCGCTGAGAAACGTTTTAGACGCTTGGCGAAATTTTATTATTTTTGCTTTAAGCTATTTTTCTATTCCCTTATTGTTTAAAACCCTATTTGCGCCCTGGAGAAGGGATATTACAAAAAAACCACAGGGGTTAGATTTTAAAAAACTTTTTGAATATCTAGCATTCAATATGATTTCTCGTGGAACCGGTTTTCTGATTAGATTTTTTACAATTTTGGTCGGGATTATTTATTTAGTATTAACGGTTATTATTGGAGGAATATTCTTTATTTTGTGGATTATTTTGCCCTTATTAATATTGGGGCTTTTAATTTTTAGTATAATTTTATTATCCTAATCTACAAATAAAATATCCGAATCTACGAATTCGTTGATTCGGATAAGAATTCGCATCATTCGAATAATAATATCTTATGTTTGATTTAGAAAAAAACAATCTTGTATATAGGTCGGTGCAATTGGAAAAAGTCTTTCCTCTTAAATTTATACGAATTTGGGGAATGGTGTTTATAGTCATTGCACTGATATTTTTCTTGGGAATTTTCAAACCAGGACTTTTGGGATTGAACACGCAACAGAATTTTGCTTTATTTATAATTTTCGTTTGTTTTTTTGTTGTTTGCATTATTTATGTTGCGTTTATTGATGCCTTGCGTCAGAACTTTTTAATTAAAAAACCATTAGCAGAAAGACTGTCCGAAGAAAAGATAAAAGATGTGAATTTGGCAGAATATTTGGATTTTAGAGTTGCGAGAGCAATTATAAAATCGATAAGATTTTGTCAAAGAAAAAAAAGAGGATTAAATGTTTTTGCAGTTGTTTGTAACTTTTGGAACGATTCGCGAGGCAAAGAAATTTTTACCAAATTAGGACTGGATGAGGGTTTGTTTCGGGAAAAATTAATCACGGAAATGAAAAAAAGCGTTGAAGACAATATTGATGAACAAAAATTTATTACCACCCTAAAAAGGGCCACAACATTAGCGATTTCTCATTTTCACAGAAACATTGACATTAGAGACTTTTTAATCGCAGCCGCAGAAGAAGATGAAAATTTTATAAACATTCTGTCTAAATACGAAATGAATCCCGAAGACGTTGATCGTGTTGCGGTTTGGGAAGATTATATTGAAAACGAAATAAGAAGAAAAAGTCAATTTTGGAGACTGGAAAACTTATTGCGTAAAAGGGGCGTAGGCAAGCGTTGGGCGGCTGGCTACACTGTGAATTTAGATAACTACAGTGTTGAAATTAATGATGTTTTTAAAAAGCAAGACTTGTCCATACACTTACTTGGCCATCAAAAAGAAATTTATGCCATTGAAAGAATTTTATCTCGTAGTGGAGAGAATAATGTTTTATTGGTTGGAGAGTCGGGGTCTGGTAGATCAACGGTCGCATATGGATTTGCCAAAAAAGTAATTGAAGGTAGATCATTTTCAAATTTGAACGATAAAAGAATCTTGGAGTTGGATATGCAAGCAGTTTTGGCTGGAATTAGTGATCCGGGAAAAATATTAGAGAGATTAAGAATTATTTTTTCCGAAGCAGTAAGCGCGGGGAATATAATTTTAATTGTCGACGAGATACATAATTATTTAGGTGTTAACAAGGGGCCGGGGACCATAGATATTACCTCGATTTTATTGCCATATTTAAATTCTTCAAATTTTCAAATCATTGGTCTGACAACCTTCGATGGTTGGCACAGACACATTGAAAATAATGCATCAGTGAAAAATTTATTTGTGAAAGTTGAAATGAACATGCCAACCCAAGAACAGGTGATTTTTGTTCTTCAAGACATGTTGCCAAAATTTGAAAAACAATACGACATTTCTGTAAGTTATAAAATTTTAAGAAACATTGTTCAATTGACGGATCGTTACATACAAGACAAGCCATTTCCACAAAAAGCAATTGATATTTTAACCGAAGTTCTAATTTATGCAAAGCAAAAAGGCGAAAAAATAATTCCTCCAGAATATGTTAATCGAATTATTTCCGAAAGAGTAGAGATCCCAATTGGTGCGATTAAAGAAGATGAAAAGAAAAAACTTTTAGAATTAGAACAAAGAATACATCGGCGAGTAGTTGACCAGGAAGAGGCAGTAAAGGCGATCGCTCAAGCAATGCGCAGGGCAAGGGTGGGCATTAAATCTCATAAAAGACCAATTGGTAGTTTTTTATTTCTTGGACCAACTGGAGTTGGAAAAACCGAAACAGCTAAGGCATTGGCCGAAGCGTATTTTGGATCAGAAACGAAAATGATTAGATTCGATATGTCCGAATATCAAGAAATTTCTAATATTAGTCGTTTAATTGGTTCTTTAGAAAAAGATGAACCAGGGCTTTTGGCAAAAGCGGTTTTGGATGATCCATTTTCAGTTATTCTTTTGGATGAAATTGAAAAAGCTCATCCCAATATTTTGAATTTATTTTTACAAGTTTTGGATGAAGGATTCTTGACTGATGCTTTTGGCAGAAAAATAAATTTTTCTGAATCAATAATTATTGGAACCTCTAATGCCGGAGCAGAATTAATTAGACAATGCGTAAGACAGGGGAGAGATTTGCGAACATTTAAAGATGATTTGGTTGATTATTTAATGAAAGATGGAATATTTAGAGCAGAGTTTTTAAATCGTTTTGATGCGGTTATGGTATTTAGGCCATTGGCACACGAACATTTAATTAAGATTGCGATTTTAATGATGAACGATTTATCGAAGAGATTGTTAGATGGTACGGGAGTGAGATTAATAATAACTCCTGATTTAATTGAGAAAATTGTTAAAATTGGATATAAACCAGAATTTGGTGCAAGGCCGATGAGAAGGGCAATTCAAGACGAAGTTGAGAGTCGGGTTGCAAAAATAATTTTAGAACAAGACTTAAAACGTGGTGATTTTGTAAAAATTGAAGCAAGCGAAATCGGTGGCGGAGTATAATTATTGTTGAGTTTTAATTTAAATTATTATTTTATTTTTATTTATGTTTCTATGATCTATTGTTAATTATTTATTTGTTGTCGCCGTATTTACGCCATGGCGTTCTAATGGCGACAAGAAAGTGAATTACAAATATGACAAAATATAAATATTATTTTAAAAAACCAAAATCTGAAATTGTTAAAGATATTTTGATAGCACTATTAATTTCTGGTGCAGTTGTCGTCGCGGCTAGTTCTCCTTATTTTATACGAAATTTAATGAGGGGATTGAAGCAATTTAAAAGATATGGCAACAAAAAGGTGCAAGACAATTTTTATAAACTCAAGAAACAAGGATTGATAAAGATAGAAATCAAAAAAGGTGGCATGCATATTTCGCTTACGGACAAAGGCAAGAGAAAAGCTGGTTGGATGCAGATAGACGAATTAAAGATCGGTAAACCGAAAAAATGGGACAAGAAATGGAGATTGGTTATGTTTGATATTGCACATTTGAAAAAGGCCCATAGAGATGCTTTTCGCGGAAAATTAAAAGAGTTGGGATTTCAATTAATTCAAAAAAGTGTTTGGATCCATCCATTTAATTGTAAAGATGAAATCGATTTGTTGAGAGATTTTTTTGGATTAACCGAAAACGAAATTAGATTAATCGTGGCCGACAGAATAGGAGATGATAGAGAGTTAAGAGAAACATTTAAAATCAATTAGTCGGTTGGCCAATATTGCTCAATTAATTGATACGCCATAATTACGCCATGGCGTTCTAATGGCGACAAGAAATAATTTGACAAGATTTTTGCGATATGGTATATATGAATTGTATTTGTCCTTTGAAATTATGGCGAGCTACGACGTAAAAGTCGGAGAGAGCCATAAAATTTATATTAAAAGGAGATTTAGAGTGAGCAAGTTTTTAAAACTCAATTCTGTTCGTGAAATCATGGGTCGTAATCTTCTCGGCGTAGACGTAGCCGTCCGGCGTTTCAATGTCTCGATGACCAATGAAATCGCCAAGGCGTTTTCGGTGATTCCGTTTACCGAAGAGGTGTTGGAAGCAACGAAGAACGACCATATCCTCATTGCCGACTTCGGGATCTCGCTTCTTGATGTTCGTGGCAGAGTGAAGGATGGTCTATTCTGCGACCAGCATTTAGGCTTTTGCGAATCGTACGGCTGGGCCGAGGAGCAGGAAACTCCGCAGTGGCGTCTGATTCGGAAAGCAGAAGTTCCCAATTCCCGCAAAAAGAACTGGGGCAAACAGCAGCATCTGCTCCAGACCAACGAAGTTGTTCCCATGGTTCGACAAATGGCCTATGCCATCATGCTGAATTGTCTGGAGAACAATGAACGCTTGTTTAAACGCATCTGGGTCAGAACTTCGAATGTGAATTCGTATGGCGATTCTTTCAGTCTCGGCATCTTCGACAAGGACGGTCTCCGCATCATCGACTGGGATGACTCCAACGACGACAGTAGCATCGGCCTCGCTTCTGCCAAAGAGCCAAATCTCTAGTCTCTGAATTTCAGAAGCCCTTAATCGCGCGAAGCGGTTAAGGGCTATTTTATTTAACAAATTAATTTTAATAAAATCAGTATAGTGTAAAAGCTGTGCATAACTTTTTGTGTGATTATTGAAAATTCCCCTTGCATAGAGGGGAATTTGTAATTTTAGCCACAAGGGATTTACCCCGCAGCTGCGGGGTTGACACGTGTATTTTTGTGGATTAAAATGTAATCAAGGTGGTGAGATGTGGATAGAAGTGTTGATAACTAATCATAACGGGGGATAACTCCCCGAAACAAGACAAAGAAACAAAATGTTAATTGGCGAATACACACACATAATAGACGACAAAAAGCGATTAGCGATTCCTGCGAAAATCAGGAAAGAGCTTGGTGCTAAGGCGGTTATTACCAGGGGACTGGATAACTGTCTTTTTATTTATCCGTCTAAAGAGTGGCAGAAGTTAGTTGAAAAGTTAAGCAATTTACCAATTGGTCAACGCGACACCAGGGGATTCAGTCGATTAATGCTTGCTGGTGCAAGCGAAGTTGATCTAGACACACTAGGAAGAGTTCTTATTCCCGACTACCTAAAAGAATACGCTCAACTTAAAAAGAATGTTGTGATTGCTGGAGTTTATAATCGTTTAGAAATTTGGGATGAAATTAAGTGGAATGCATTCAAAAGTCAAAGCGAAAAAGAAGTTGATAATATTGCCGAACGCTTAGGTAACTTGGGCGTTTAACGTCCTATGCATAAACCAGTACTTTTAAATGAAGTAATTGAATATCTTAACCCACAACCGAATGAAAATTTTATTGACTGCACGGTTGGTGAGGCAGGGCACAGTTTAAAAATATTAGAAAAAACAATTCCTGATGGAAAAATTTTGGGGATTGATGTGGACGCAGAATCATTAAAAAGAATTCAATCCACAGAAAGATTAAATTTAGTTTGCGGAAACTTTAGAGATCTTAAAATAATTGCAGAGGAAAATAATTTTATTAAAGTGGATGGCGTCTTATTTGACTTAGGATTATCGAGTTGGCAACTTGATGAAAGCGAGAAGGGATTCTCGTACAAAAAAGACGAACCTCTGACAATGATTTTTAATAGTAGCCAGGTGGTGACAGCGCAAGAAATAATCAATACTTGGCCAGAAGAGGAGTTGATTAAGATCTTTAGAGATTATGGCGAGGAAAGATTTGCCAGAAGAATTGTACAAAGGATTGTTCAACATAGGGGACTAAGTTCAATTCAGACAACCTCGCAATTATTTGAGATTATAAAAAGAAGCGTTCCCTTTTCAAAAGCAGGACATTATAGGGTGGATCGTACAGCAGCGAGAATTTTTCAAGCATTAAGAATTGTAGTTAACGATGAAATGGAAAATTTAAAGAAAGGACTGGAACAAGCATTTCAAATTTTAAACAAAGAGGGTAGAGTAGTGGTTATCTCGTTTCACTCATTAGAAGATCGAATAGTGAAATGGTTCTTTAGGGATTTAGAAAAGCAAGGGAAGATAAAAATTCTGACAAAGAAGCCGATTACTGCCGGAGAGGCAGAGCTTATTGCTAATTCTCGTAGCCGTAGTGCAAAACTGCGAGCCGCGATGTATATATAATTATGACAGTAGCATCATTGGTACATACAAATGTTGTTCGCTCTCATCGATCTGTCTATGGGGCGGAAGTTAATCAACGCATAAAAGCTAGAAAATGTACGGCCTGTGTTTTGATTTTATTTGTATTTGTTTTTGGTTTTTTGTATGTTTTTGCAACAAATAGTATTGCTGCAAAAGGATATAAAATAAGAAGCTTGTCAAAACAATTAGGTGAGTTAGAATCAATAAATAAAGATTTGCAAGTTGAAATATCCAGCCTTAATTCGGTAAATATTTTAGAAGCAAAAGTTGGCCAATTAGAAATGATTAGGGTTTCTAGAACGGAATATGTTTCTTTGCCCAGAGCCAGTGCAATGCTAGTTAAATAAGTATGAAGAAGTCTGACTTCTTATGAAAAATTGGCGTTTTTATTTTTTAAGCGTGGTTATATTTTTTTGTTTTGCGGGTGTAGTTTTTCGCTTGTTTAATCTTCAAATATTAAAACACAGCTCCTATAAAGGGAAGGCCGAAAACCAACAACAGGTGTATCAAAATATTTATCCTCAGCGGGGGGAAATTTTTCTTAAAGATCGGTATATCGAGAAAAACTCCCGCTCTTTATTTTCTCCAATAGCAATTAATAAAAATTTTTACAATCTTTATGCCGTTCCCATGGAGATCGAAGAGAAAGAAGAAACGGCAGAATTATTAGCTCCATTATTAGAAATGGACGCAGACAAAATTAGAGAAAGAATTTATAAGGAAAATGATCCCTATGAACCATTAAAAAATAAGGTCAGCGAGGAAATTATTGAACAGATTAAAGAATTAAATTTGCAGGGTATAAAATTCGAAGTCGAACAAAGAAGATATTTTCCTGCGAATGAAACAGTTTGCCACTTAATCGGTTTTGTGCGTCAGACAAGCGGAGAAGCAGATCAGGGTCAGTATGGAGTAGAAGAAGCGTATAATCAAGAATTGTCAGGAAGGGCAGGGTCAGCAATAATGGAAAAAGATAGCAAGGGGCAATTAATTCCCATAAGCAAAAAGATAATTGAACAACCAGAAGAGGGAGCAGACTTAATTTTGACTATCGATCCCAATGTTCAATTTTTTGTAGAAAATAAATTAAAAGAATATATTGATAAATTTAAATCTCCATCCGGCAGCGTAGTAATTATGGAAGTACAAACTGGCAAAATTATTGCCATGGCTAGTTATCCAAAATTTAATCCCAACAATTACGGAAATGTTAAAAATATAAACGTTTTTATAAATCCAATCGTGCAAAGTTTATATGAACCAGGATCAATATTTAAGCCAATAACCATGGCTGCTGCGCTTGACAAAAAAGTTGTTAATCCCCAAACTACTTATAATGACACCGGCAAGATAGAGGTGTCTGGCAAGATAATTGAAAACGCCTTGAGGCGCGCAGAGGGAATTCAGACAATGACACAGGTTTTGGAAAAATCACTGAACCTAGGAGCTGTTTTTGCCCAACAAGAACTGGGTAAGAGTGCGTTTAAGGAGTATGTTATTAAATTTGGCTTCGGAGAGAAAACGGGCATTGATTTAAACGGCGAAGTAAAAGGAAGCATTCTAAATTTGAATAAAGATATTGATATCAATTACGCAAACATTTCTTTTGGTCAGGGCATTGCTGTAACGCCAATTCAAATGGTAACCGCATTTGCAGCGATTGCTAACAATGGCATAATGATGAAACCCTACGTGGTTGAAAAAATCATTCGCGGTGACAAAGAAGAAGAAACACGGCCCAAAGAAATAAGACGTGTAATTTCTCAAGACACCGCCTCAAGGTTAACTGCAATGCTTGTAAGTGTTGTTGAAAACGGTCACACACAACGTGCAGGAGTCGAAGGATATCAAATTGCTGCAAAGACTGGGACTGCTCAAATTCCAGATCCAGTAAAAGGATATTTAGAAAACGAAACAATTCATTCTGTAATTGGTTATTATCCAGCTTTTAATGCTCAATTTTCAATGTTGGTGAAATTGGACAGACCAGTTGGCGCACAATATGCCGAAAGTACATCAGCACCATTGTTTGGAGAAATAGCCAAGTATGTGTTAAATTATTATGAGATAATGCCAAGCGAATAATATGATAAAAATTTTACAAAAAATATTAAAAAGATTAGCAATCATTGCTTTAAAAAAATATAAGCCAATTGTTATTGCGATTACTGGTAGCGTAGGTAAAACCTCTACCAAGGAGGCAATTTATGCTGTTTTAAAAAGTCATTTTGGCGAAAAACGAATCAGAAGGAATGAAAAAAATTATAATAATGAAATTGGTGTCCCGTTAACGATTTTTAATTTAAAAACTGGAGGAAATTCAATTTTAAGATGGATTCCAAAATTTATTAAAATGTTGTATATGATTTTGGTTAAAGTTGATTATCCCGATTTCCTAATTTTAGAAATGGGGGCTGATAAACCGGGAGACATAAAGTACTTGCTTGGTTTTGTAAAACATAAAATTGGCGTAGTCACTACGGTTGGTGATATTCCAGTTCATGTTGAATTTTTCGAAAGCCCAGAAAAAGTTGCTGAAGAAAAAAAGACCATAGTCAAAACATTGGACAAGGATGGAATTGCGATTTTAAATTACGACGACGAAAGAGTAAGAAAAATGGAAAATGATATCGACGCTAAAGTTATGACCTTTGGATTGAATGAAAAAGCGGATATTAAGGCAACAAATTATGAATTAAAATTGTTGTTTGAAAAAGAAAACGTTAGTGAGCTTAATTTTAAATTAGATTTTAAGGGGAGCAGTGTGCCAGCAAAATTAATTAATGTTTTGGGCACACAACATTTATATTCGGCCTTGGCCGGAGCTGCGGTAGGAATTATTTTTAATATGAACTTAGTAGAGATTTCTCAGGCAATCAAAGAAATTGTTCCTTTGCCAGGAAGAATGCATTTATTAAAAGGGATAAAAAATAGTGTTATTATTGATGATTCCTACAACGCAGCACCACTATCAATGGAGGCAGGACTTAATGCCTTAAAAGTTTTTACAGATAAACGAAAAATCGCAATTTTGGGAGATATGTTGGAGATTGGGAAATATTCAGAACAAGCACATATCAAGCTTGGCAAAAAGGCGGGCGAAACAGTAAATCTAATTTTTGCAATTGGAAGTAGTACAGAATTTATTGCACAAGGAGCAAAGAGCGTTGGTTTTGATGAAAGTAAGATTTTTAAATTTTCAACATCCGAAGAAGCAAAATTAATTGTGCAAAAAGAAATAAAAGAAGAAGATATTGTTTTTGTAAAAGGATCTCAATCAATAAGACTAGAAAAGATAATAGAGGAAATTATGGCAGAGCCAGAAAAAATAAAACAGCTTTTAGTCCGTCAAGACAAAACTTGGCTTAAAAAATAATTTTAATTCTGATTATTCGGTTGTATTATAAAATCTTACGAGGTTAAACCTCGTAAGATTTTTGGTTTTAGCCCCAACCGGAGTTGAACCGGTGTTTTCAGAATGAGAATCTGATGTCCTGGGCCACTAGACGATGGGGCCGTTAGTTAAAATATAGCAGAATTATATCTAAATATCAATTTTTATGTTACAATTAATCTTACGAGGTTTAACCTCGTAAACATATTTTAATTATGATAATATAAAAATATTATGAAAAAACCACAATTTGAAAATAATGAAATTTATCACGTTTTAAATCACGGAGTTGAACAGAGAAACATATTTGCAGACGACAAGGACCATCTTCGTTTTATTCACGATCTGTATGAATTTAACGATGAGGCACCCGCAGAAAATATATATTATAAATCTATGGACCTAGAATCTTACGAGGTTAAACCTCGCAAGATTAAAGAGAGAAAATTGCTTGTGGAAATTTTAGCATTTTGTTTGATGCCAAATCATTATCATTTATTGTTGAAACAGAAAAAAGATAATGGTATTTCTAGGTTTATGCAAAAATTAGGAACCGGTTATACGATGTCATTCAATAAAAAATACAAAAGAAGGGGAACATTATTTCAGAGTACGTATAAATCAATTTTAATCGACAAACAAAATCATTTCTTAAACCTTCCATATTATATTCATTTGAATCCACTAGATCTCAGTTTTCCGGAATGGCGAGCAAGAAAACTAAATAATTATAACGGAGCGATGGAATATTTAGGCAATTATCGTTGGTCTAGTTATTTGGATTACGCAGGTAAAAAGAACTTTCCTTCAATTACAAATAGAGAATTTTTATTGGGAGTGTTTGGTGGAGATGGGAAATACAAACAAAATATAGAAAAATGGCTGAAGGACATGGCAGTAAACGACGCAAGAGAATTGTCATTAGAATAAATCTTACGAGGTTTAACCTCGTAAGATTTATTCTAAAAAACTTGGGCTTGAATTCCCATGGCACCACATTAAATGTGTGCTATACTGTATATTAACTAACAATTAATAAATTAATAATTAATATATATAAAAAAATGAAAATTTTATCTATAATTTGTGTGTGCGTGTTGGTTTTGGGTTTGGCTGGTTTTGTTTTGGCAAAATCAGACAATGCTCAAACTGGCGATACTGAGCAAAATCAGAATCAGAATCAAGAACAAAACCAAGGAGAAGACATCCAAAACCAAGAACAGAATCAAGGGCAGGAAAATGAGGGCGAAGAAAATTCTTTACAAAACGGGAATCAAGTACAAGAAACCAAGCAATTAAGAATTAATATTGAAGAACACAGCAGTACGGTTTCTACCTTTATTCATCAACTAGAGGGGATTGCAGACAATCAGGGTGATGGAATTGGTGCGCAGGTGAGAACTATTGCTCAAGAGCAAAATCAGGTTAGGGAAAAAATTGCCGACGAGATAGAATCAATTCAGGAAAGAAACAAAATAAAGACATTTTTGTTCGGTTCTAACTATAAAAATCTCGGAGCATTACGCAGTGAAATGGTACAAACCAGAAATAGATTAGAAAAACTAACAGGATTAATGGAACAAACAACCGATGAAATAGATAAAACCGAACTTCAAAACCAAATTCAGATCATGGAACAAGAAAGACTGAATATTGAAAATTTTGTGAAAACAAACGAAAGTAGGTTTAGTTTGTTTGGTTGGCTGGTAAAATTGTTTAATAAATAATCAGAATTAATTATACGAAAGCGGTCATCCTGCGGATGACCGCTTTTTAATTCAATAAAAGATTTTTTTGTGTTAAAATGTAAACAGATATGATTATTCTGTATCTCTTAATTTTTGTTGTTTTGTGCTATATATTAATACGCAGTGGGGCACATTTGGTAAGGTCATTAGCACAATTATCGAAATATTTAAAGTTAACTGAATTTGTTTTGGCTTTTATTTTGGTTACCTTTGCAACCACATTGCCAGAATTGGTCGTGGGCATTACTTCCGGGATAAAGGGGCTTTCGGTTGTTTCTTTGGGCAATGTTATCGGTTCGAATTTTATAAATTTAACTTTTATCTTGGGGTTGGTCGCAGTTGTTTCTGGGGGGCTGAAAGTTGAAAGCAAGATTGCCAAAAAGGATGCCTGGATTGTGTTTTTTATTTCTTTAATTCCATTGCTTCTGTTGCTTGATAAAAAACTTTCACGGCCAGAAGGATTTGTGTTATTGATTATTTTTGGTTGGTATGCTTGGCATTTATTAAAGTCAAAAGATGCGTTTACACACAGAGTTCATCACATTAAAGGTGAGATTAATAATTCACATAAATTATTGAAAGTTGTTGGTTTTTTTGCATTAGCAGTATTGGTTTTGATTTTGTCTGCGTGGGGAGTTGTTGAATGCGCCAAATTAATTGCCGAAGAATTATATATTCCGTTGGCGCTGGTAAGTATAGTTTTGGTGGCAATGGGAACCGCTTTGCCGGAATTGGTTTTTGGCATAAAATCTGCAATTGTGAAACACGAGGGGATGTGTTTGGGGAATATTATTGGAAGCATTGTGGTTAATTCAACATTTATTTTGGGAATCTCAGCAATCATTAGTCCAATTAAACTTGAGAATTTGAATGTAACTTTTATCGGTGCGGGATTTATGTTATTGGCAATTTTTTTGGCTAATATTTTTTTGGCCAGCGGGAGAAAGGTTTCCAAAAAAGAGGGCTGGATTTTGATTGGTGTTTATGTTTTATTTTTAATTGCGGAATTTATATTTAGGTAGTAGAATTATATCAATGACATATTTTTTATATATTATAATAATTATTTTGATTGCAGGGATTTTTTATTTGTTTTTCAAACAAAACAAGGGCGGAAATGCTGATAGGGAACTAAGAGACGAGTTAAAAGAGATTAGAAAAGAATTGAGTGAATCAAGAGACAAGAGTTTAGAGTCATTACAAAGACAATTTGAGGAGAGCGGAAGAATTTCTCGAGACGCAAATAGCCGAATTAAAGAAATTACTTCGCAATTGGAAAAAATTCATGTTGATAATCAACATGTGGTTGACGTTAAAAATCAATTGGGTAAATTAACTGATATTTTAGCCAATCCTAAGCAAAGAGGAAGTTTGGGAGAATATTTTTTGGAAACATTATTACAAAATGTATTTGCGCCTAATCAGTATCAATTACAATATAAATTTAAAAATGGCGATAAAGTTGACGCAGTAATTTTTATTAAAGATAAAATTGTACCGATTGATTCAAAGTTTTCTTTAGAAAATTATAATCGTATTGTCGAAGAAAAAGACGAGACCAAAAAAGGGGAATTCGAAAAATTGTTTAAACAGGACCTTAAAGTTAGAATCGAAGAAACTGCAAAGTATATTCGACCCACAGAAGGGACGATGGATTTTGCATTTATGTTTATTCCTTCGGAGGGAATTTATTATGATTTGTTAATCAATCAAGTTGGCGCAGTTAAGGTTAGCACCTATGACTTAATTGAGTACGCATTTAAAGAAAAACATGTAATTATTGTTTCGCCAACATCTTTTTATGCTTATTTGCAGACCGTTCTACAGGGGCTAAGAGCATTAAGTATAGAGGAGTCGGCAAAGGAGATTTTGGGCAGAGTTGAGGTTTTAAGGAAGCACCTCTTGAATTATAATGAATTTCTTGCTAAACTGGGTTCACACCTTCAAACTACGGTTAGTACTTATAATAAGGCCTATAAGGAGTTTGCTAAAATTGAAAAAGACACAGCTAAACTTACTAGTGGCAAAGAAAAGGTTGAGGCAATCGAAATTGAAGGACCACTAAATATGGAAGAATAGTAAATAAAAATATGTTAGCAATTATAAAAACTGGCGGGAAACAATATATTGTTTCTCCAAAACAAAAACTTAAAATTGAGAAACTCGAAGGCGAAGTGGGTGGACAAGTTGAATTCACTGATGTTTTGTTATTTGAAGATGACAAAGTTATTGAAATTGGTAAGCCATTTATAAAAGGCGCCAAAGTTACTGGCACCATTTTAAAACAAGACAGGGCCAAAAAAATTATCGTTTTCAAATACAAAGCAAAAAAAAGACAGCACACAAAAAGAGGCCACAGACAACCATATACGGAAGTCGAAATCAAAGAAATCATTGCTGCTTAATTGAATTGTATAATAAAAAAAACGCCCCCGATGTTCATCGGGGCGTTTTTTTTATTCTTAAATCTTTATTTTCTCCCCAACAATGCGTTGGAAAGCGTATCTTCGTCCATATACTCTAACTCTGCTCCAGTGGATAAACCGCGTCCTAAGCGGGTTATTTTAAGCCCTGGGTAGGTTTTTTTAAGTTCCTCGAGTTGTCTTGCGGAATATAGGGCAATTGTTTCGCCCTCAGTTGTGGCGTCAGTAGCAATAATAATTTCATTTAATTCCTTTTCGGATTTTTTAATTCGCGAGATTAAATCCTTGAGTCGGTTCAATTGGATATTTTCATCTTCGGTTCCAATTACATAATAAATGCCATCGTATCTTTTAGTTTTTTCAATTGATTCAATGTCGGTGTCTTTTTCTATAATACAGATTAAACTTCTGTCTCTATCTTTGTTCTTGCAAATATCACACAAGGCGGGCTTGCCCTCCGTAGCCTTGGCGAAGGAGGGCTCGATTGCACGATTACAGAAATGACAATGTTTAATCTTTTTTAGGATAAATAATTTCTTAGCGAATTTTTCAATATCTTCTTTGGGCTCATTTAATAAATAAAAAACAAAACGAGCCGCTTGTCTCGGCCCCACTGATGGAAGTTTGGCAAACTCATCAATTAAATTTTGTATGGATCTTGGTAACATTAGAATAATTAGATCAATTAGAATAATTAGACGTTATTCCTCGTATGTTTGCTTGGCAAGATTTTGAAAGCTTACCTTGTCTTGGTCGAAATAAAGTTCGATTTGTCCGGTTGGGCCGTTTCTGTGTTTGGCAATAAAAATATCAGCAATATTTTTTCTTTCACTTTGTTTAATGTCAACGTCCTCTCTGTAAATCAAAATTACAACATCGGCATCTTGCTCTAAGGAGCCGGATTCTCTAAGGTCAGATAAACGCGGGATTCTTGGTGATCTTTGTTCGGTTGCGCGATTTAATTGGGAAACCGCTAAAACGGGAACATCTAATTCACGTGCCAATGCCTTCAATGATCTGGAAATATCAGTCATTTGTTGAACGGGGTTGTTTTGGTATCCAGGAGCATTTATTAATTGAATATAATCAACAATAATTAGTCCTAACTCGTGTTCTGATTGAAGTCGTCTGGCTTTAGTTTTAATTTCTAGCACTGTCGAGCCAGCGGTGTCATCAATAAATATTGGACTTTCTGAAAGTGTTCCCATTGCCTCTTGAATTCTTGAAAAATCATTATCTTCGCCTTTATCTGAAAGTCGGCCAGTTCTTAATTTCCATAAATCAATTTTTGCTTCAGCGCAAAGCATTCTATCAACAAGTTGGGCAGAAGACATTTCTAAACTGAAAATCCCCACAGTTTTCTTTTCTCTAATTGCAACATGTCTGGCGATATCAAGGGCTAACGTGGTTTTTCCTAAACTTGGTCTGGCTGCCAATAAGATATAATCGGATTTTTGAAGTCCTGCCAAAATATTATCTAAATCCTTAAATCCAGTTGGGGTCCCGCGAAGCGCACCACCTTCGTGTTTGTGTATTAAATCAATTCTTTCAAACGCTTCTGCAAGCGCGGGTTTAATTGGTATAAAATATTGTTTTAATGATTTTTGTGAGACAGCAAATATATTTTTTTCTGCTTGATCTAAAATATTTTCAATATCTTGCGATTCCTCGAAACTTAATTGAGTAATATCGTATGCTGCGTCAATTAAGTCTCTTAAAAGCTTTTTCCTTTGAACAATTTTTGCGTAATGGACAATATTAGAGGCAGTTGGAACGCAATTTACAAGATTGGTTAGATAACTTGAATCGCCAATTTTTTCCAATTGTCCATTGTCTTCCAGTCGAGAAGCGACAGTCAAAACATCGATTGGTTCATTTTTTTCAAAAAGCTGAATCATTGTTTCATAGATGATTCTGTGGGTATCGCGATAAAAATCTTCAGGATGTAAAATATCAGCAATTCTAATAATCGCTTTTTTATTTAAAAGCAATGAACCCAAAACAGATTGTTCTGCTTCAATGCTTTGTGGTGGAAGTTTGTCTTGTTTCTCTTGGTTATGTTTTGCCATACCCTAATTTTAGCAATCGAAAAGCCCGTCGTCAAACGAGCTTTTGCTAAGAATCTGTTTATATCTGGTGTATTATATTTTCTTAATTTTTTGTCCTTCGGGGGTGTCTTCGACGGTATAACCGAGGGATTTTATTTTGTCACGAAGCTCGTCGGATTTTTGCCAGTCCTTATTCTTTCTTGATTGTTCGCGGTCTTTGATTAAATCCTCAACGCCGGAAGAAATTTCTATCTTTTCTTTCTTTAACAAATCCAATCCAAAAACCTTGTCCACCTCGCCTGCCAAGCAAGACAGCTTGCTGGCGTTGCGGGCGGGTTTCTTGTCTCGTACCATTTTCCAAACAATGCTTAATGCCTTGGGCATATTTAAGTCATCGTTAATAGCTTTTTGAAATTCTTTCAAATACTCTTTTTTGGTTCTTTTGTCTCGGTTCTCCCATATAATATTTTTTAATCGATTATATGATTCTTGTGCGCTTTGTAATGATTCTAGGGAAAAATTTAATGGGTCACGATAATGAGTGATAAATGTTAAATAACGAAATGCAAGGGGATTAAATCCTTTTTCTTGCAACTCCGAAACGGTATAAAGCCCGCCTTTCGATTTCGAAACTTTTTTCCCTTTAAAATTAAGGAATTCGCCGTGTATCCAATAATTTACGAATTTCTTTTCGGTAGCTGCTTCGGACTGGGCAATCTCGTTGGTGTGATGAATTGGAATGTGGTCAATCCCGCCAGTATGAATATCAAAATGTTCACTGAGATATTTTATAGACATTGCCGAGCATTCAATGTGCCAGCCGGGAAAGCCAACGCCCCAAGGACTTTTCCATTCCTGTTGTCTCTTAAGAGAGAAGCTTGCCCCGCCGATAGGCGGGGAGAATTTCCATAAAGCAAAATCAGTGATATTTTTCTTTTCTTTAAAATCAATTCTCTTGCCAGCAATTAACCCTTCTTTTTTTAATTGTGCAAGCTTACCGTAGTCTTTTATTTTAGATGTATCAAAATAAATTCCATCAGAGGTTTTATAAGTAAATCCTTTTTTTTCAAGCTTTTTGATTAACTCAATTTGTTCTTTAATGTGTTCGGTTGCCTTACAATAAATTTCTGGTTTTAAAATATTAAGTTTTTCTAGGTCTCGTTTGAAAAATCCAAAATAATAATTTGCGATATCTTCAGCTTTTTTATTTTCGCGCAAGGCCGCTTTTTCTATTTTATCTTCGCCTTCATCGGCATCAGAGGTTAAATGTCCAACATCAGTTACATTGATTACGTGTTTTACTTTATATTTATTGTAAATAAAAATTCTTTTTAAAATATCAGCAAAAACATAACTTCTTAAATTCCCAATGTGAGCAAAAGAATAAACGGTTGGCCCGCAAGTATAAATACCAACAAAACCCTTCTTAATGGGTTTAAAAATTTCCTTTTTTCTGGTTAGCGTATTGTATAATCTTATAGCCATTTTTTTCTTTTAAACAGGGCAATCATTCCGAATGTTCCTGTGGCCATTATTCCTAAGATAATCCAAAAATCATGCTCAATGCCAACAATTGGCATATAATGGGTGTTCATGCCAAACAATGCAGCAAGTAAGCTGAGCGGGAAAACAATGACCGCAAACAACGTAATTAATTTCATAATGCGGTTTGTTTTGTTCGACAAAAGTGAATCATTGGCTTGTTGTAACGATTCTATCGTTTCCTTGTGATTGTCTAATAGTTCCCACACCCTTAAATGATCTCCAATTATATCGTTAAAATAGGGAAGAGTGGTTTGTCCAAAAAAATTGACACCTCTGGTTTTTAGAGAACTAAGAATTGTTTCTTGCGGCTTAATGGTTCTTCTAAAATCTAGGATGTCTCGTCTAATGATAGAAATTTCTTCAACTAATTTTTCCTCGTTTTTAGGGTCTCTTTCTTTGAAAACTTTTTCTTCGAGTGCGTCTATTTTTTTGGTAATATGATCAATTTGTCTAAATGAAAATTTATTTAGTTCTTGAAGCATGTAATAGAGCAAAGAAGCAGAAGAGTAATTAAACAATATACTTTCATCTCCAGACTTACATTTTTCCCAGAACTCTTGTAGGGGTTGAATTTTTCCATATCGTACTGTAATTAGGGAGTATTTGGTTATAAGAAAATCTATTTCCATTGATTTGCTGGTTTTTTCTTTGGGATGGTAAATTGGAAAATGTAAGACCATATAAAGATAATTGTCATATTCTTCTACCTTTGGTCGCAAAGTGGGAGATTGTAGTTCTCCTAAAACAACAGGGTGAAAGCTTAAAGATTGAAGATAATCAATATCTTCTTTTTTGGGGTCAGTTATGTCAACCCAAGTTAAATTTTTGATTTGAATTTTTTGCATGCCTTAATTATACCAAAATAAATCTCATACAACAAACCTTGCCCCGGCCTTGCGTCGGGCCCCGACGTGGAGTCGGGATAAACTTGACACGTTCTATTTTATGTAATAATATTGAATTAGCACTCGTATTAATAGAGTGCCAACCACGCTGAGCGTGGTTGGCTAATCGCGCTCAGCGCGATGCCAATATTATGATAACAGAAAGACAACAAAAAATATTAGAACTTATTGTTAAAGATTATGTTAAGAATTCTAAGCCCGTAAGTTCAAAAATATTAACTCAAAAAAAGCTTGGGTTAAGTTCAGCGACCCTAAGAAACGAAATGATGGAATTAAAACAGGCGGGGTATTTAAATCAGCCACACACATCAGCGGGAAGAGTGCCCACAGAAAAAGCATATCGATTTTTTATAAATTTATCAGAAAAGAAAACAGAGGCTTCAACAGAAATTAATCAACAATCGACAGAAGATATTTTTGAACAACACTTTAATTATTTATTTAAGGAAGTTGGTGAAGAGACAACACAGGTTTTTATTGGTAAAGACATCCCAATGATTAAAACCAAAAAATATTCATTGATTGTTACGGGGCATAAAACCCCTAATAATAAAAACGAAATTGTTGGTTTTTTAAGTCCAACGAGAACAAATTACGATCACAATATTTCGTTGATTAATAAACTAAAAGAAATGTTAGAGGAATTCTATGAATAAAGATAACGAAGAAATTAAATACGAAACGGAAGAAGATACGGAAAAAGCCGAACACAAAATAAAGAAGACCAAAGATAAATTGGGTCTTTGCGAACAAGAAAGGGCGGAATATTTGGGTGGATGGCAAAGAGCAAAAGCAGATTTGATAAATTATAAAAAGGAGCAAGAAGCAAAAATTTCCGAAATTTTTAAATTTGCAAACGAGGGTTTGATTTATGAAATTTTGCCGGTTTTAGATAGTTTTGAATTAGCAATAAAACACGGGGACTCTAAATCGCCAGAGGCGATCGGGCTTTCGCAGATTTACAATCAGCTCAAGGGTATTTTAAAAAGCCAAGGGCTCGAAGAAATTCAAGCACTTGGTGAAAAATTTAACACAGAGTTTCATGAGTCAGTTGGCGAAGTTGACAGTGGCGAACAGGGGATTGTCGCCGAAGAAATTCAAAAAGGCTATAGGTTTAATAATAAAATAATTAGAGCAAGTAAGGTTAAAATTAATAAGTAAGTAAAACCCCAGTTAAATATTCGCTTCGCGAGATTTAACGGGGCAAGCAAATATATGTCAAAGATATTAGGTATCGATTTGGGCACGACTAATTCAGCGATGGCAATTGTTGAGGGAGGCGAGCCAAGAATAATTGAAAACAAAGAAGGAAACAGAACAACTCCTTCGATTGTTGCTGTTTCAAAAGCAGGCGAACGTTTGGTTGGTCTTTTAGCAAAAAGACAAGCTGTAACCAATTCGAAAAATACAGTTTATTCTGTAAAAAGATTAATCGGCAGAAGATTTTCTGATGCCGAAGTTCAGCGTGATAAAAAACTTTTACCCTATGAAATCAGAGCATCAAAAGAAGGTGCGGTAGAAGTTAATTTAAATGGTAAATGGCAAGGACCAGCTGAAATTTCTGCAATGATTTTACAGAAACTAAAACAAGACGCCGAAGACAAGTTGGGAGAAAAAATCACTGAAGCAGTTATTACTGTTCCGGCTTATTTTGATGACGCACAAAGAAAAGCGACCATTGACGCTGGGGAAATTGCTGGATTAAAAGTTAAAAGAATTATTAACGAACCAACCGCAGCTGCTCTTGCCTACGGATTGAATAAAAAGAAAGACGAGCAAATTGTTGTTTTTGATTTCGGTGGTGGAACGTTTGATGTCTCAGTGCTTGAAGTTTCTAAAGACACCGTCGAAGTTAAATCAACCGGTGGCGATACACACTTGGGCGGAGATGACTTTGATCAAATCATTATGAATTGGCTTGTTGACGAATTTAAAAAACAAGAGGGAATTGATTTGGCAAAAGATCAATTAGCAATTCAGAGATTAAAAGACGCTGCCGAAAAAGCAAAACATGAATTATCTTCGGCGATTGAAACAGAGGTAAACATTCCATTTATTACTAGCGGTTCGGATGGACCAAAACATTTAAACGTTAAATTTACTCGTGCAAAATTAGAGGACTTAGTTGGCGAATATATCGACAAAGCAATAAAAATCACCAAACAAGTTGTTGATGATTCAGGATTTAAAATTACCGATATTGATGAAGTTGTTTTAGTTGGCGGTCAAACCAGAATGCCATTAATGCAACAAAAAGTTAAAGATTTGTTTGGCAAGGAACCACACAAAGATATTAATCCCGACGAAGTAGTTGCTTTGGGTGCCGCTGTTCAGGGTGGCATATTTCAAGGAGACGTTAAAGATGTTTTATTGTTAGACGTCACTCCATTATCATTGGGGATAGAAACTTTAGGTAGTGTTATGACTAGATTGGTTGAAAAAACACAACCATTCCAGCTGCAAAGACACAGGTGTTTTCTACCGCAGGCGACAATCAGCCGTCAGTTGAAATTCATGTGCTTCAGGGCGAAAGACCAATGGCTGGTGACAATAAAACTCTAGGTAGGTTTATTTTGGATGGCATTCCGCCAGCACCAAAAGGAATTCCGCAAGTTGAAGTTACGTTTGATCTTGATGCAAACGGAGTTTTAAATGTTTCTGCCTTGGATAAAGCAACAAACAAAAAACAATCAATTAGGATTGAAGCGTCTTCAGGTTTATCGAAAGAAGACATTGAAAAAATGAAAAAAGACGCAGAGATTCACGCAGAAGAAGATAAAAAGAAAAAAGAAGTTGTTGATATTAGAAATACTGCCGATACTTTAGTTTTTTCAACCGAGAAGACAATAAAAGAATTTGGTGATAAAATAAAAGCAGAAGACAAAAAAGAAATTGAAGACAGGGTGGAGGCATTGAAGAAAATAAAAGATAGCGATGATATCGAGGGCATTAAAAAAGCGTCAGAATCGTTATCGCAAGCAATTCAAAAAGTTGGAACTGAATTATATAAAGCACAACAAGAAGCGCAAAAAAAAGACGACAAAAATCCGGATATCCAGGAAGGAGAGACAACAAAATAAATTAACCTAATTATTCTAATTAACCTAATTGGTCTAATATGCAAACGAAACAAAAAGAAATAGTTTTGGCTAGTGTTTTAGTGTTATTTAGTTTTTTGTGTTGGTGGATGTTAAGAATGATATTTTATGGCCACAATTATTTCGTTAGTCATTGGGCATTGATTGTGGGAATTTTTGTTCTATTCGGCATTGCCAATTGTTTGACGATGCTTTTAGTTAAAGATAAACGAATTCTTTTTGGTGGATTTGTGATTAGCTTGTTGCTATTTTTTATTTTCTTCAACGCCGAACCGTTATATTATCTGATTGTTTTGGGCTTATTGTTCCTGGCATTTATGTCTGCTTCTAAAAAGATTAAAAAAGAAGAAGATGTCCAAATTGATTTAAACTTTTTTAGAATTTTTAAAAGAGGACTGCCAATATTTTTAACTGCTTTAATTCTGGTTGTTTCGATTGTTTATTATTTTTCACCAGAACTAACAAGAAAGAGTACGACCAAAATAAATGTTCCAGAAAAAACCATAAATGCAATTTTAAAACCACTTGAAGGACTAATTGAGAAAAAGCTTCCATTGGGGATTGATTTAGATTCAAATGCCGATAAAATTCTTCAGGAGTCACAAAAACAAGAATTGGAAAATAAATTTGGGATTAAAGTGGAAAAAGATGACACGGGCAGAAAAGTTTTATATAAAATAATTGATTATCAATTAAACAATGTTACCGGTGCTTATCAGTATTTAATCCCGTTAGGATTGGCGGTTGGATTGTTCATTACCCTAAAGATAGTGAGCATGCTGTATGTCGGAATAGTGATAATGTTGAGTTGGGGGATGGTCAAATTATTAACCAAGTTTAAATTTATTAAATTTGAAAAAATTCAAAAAGAAGTAGAAATGATTAGTTTGTAACTTTTTAAATAAAAAAATGACCCCGATTTATAAAATCAGGGTCGGATCGAATTAAAATTGAGCACGCGATGATTAAAAAAATTTTCGTTTAAATCCCACGATAGCGATATAGGGAAAATAATCTTTTTTGGGATCAACGATGCTGTTGAAAGCGATACTTACGAACAAGACCTTGTACCTCTTTTCTCTCGTATAAAATTCGATTGACGTTTTCAGGGAACTAAACTCTTGCGATTCGAAAGTCTCTAAAATCATTAGAATCCTCCTTGTTAAATTTGGTCAATTTGATACTATCATATTATAAATATATTGTCAAGTTAATAAAACATGTCAAAAGATTACTACAAATTATTGGGTGTAGAAAAAAATGCTTCCAGGGATGAAATCAAGCAGGCTTTTAGAAAACTTGCGCATCAGCACCATCCCGATAAAGGCGGTGATGAGAAGAAATTCAAAGAAATTAATGAGGCATATTCTATTTTGTCTAACGACGAAAAGCGTCAGCAATACGATCAATTTGGAGATATTTTTTCCACTCAAGGCGGACAAGCTGGTTTTGGTGGGGGGATGAGTTGGGATGATATATTTAGAAATTATCAGTCACAGGGTCAAAATGTAGAATTTGATTTAAACGATATTTTTGGTGGAAGTGGTGGTGGATTTTCGGATATTTTCAGTCAGTTCTTTGGTGGCAATGGTGGTGGGGGTGGACGCAGAACAAGAAAAGAAAAAGGCAAAGACATTGTTGTTGATTTAGACATTAACCTAGAAGAAGCATTTGCAGGAGTTTCTAAAGAAATCAATTTAAAGAAATATATTATTTGTAAGCACTGCAAGGGTGTTGGCGGAGAACCGGGGAGTGGCAAGAAAAAATGTTCAGAATGTGATGGTCAAGGACAGGTTCAACAAACCAGAAGAACTATGTTTGGAACTTTTTCGCAAGTTATAACTTGTCCTAAATGTTTAGGAGAAGGTGAGCTTAACGAAAAAGAATGTAAGGAATGTAAGGGGTCGGGAAGAACCCACGAAATTGAGAATATTAAGATTGATTTACCGGCGGGAGTTGATAATGAACAAACTATAAAAATTTCTGGGAAAGGTGAGGCGGCCAAAAAAGGCGGGGTTTCTGGGGATTTGTATGTGCGGGTGCATTTAAAGCAACACGACTATTTTACACGCAAAAGAGATGATTTGTATTCTGATACAGAAATAAAATATAGTCAGGCAATTTTAGGAGATAAGATTAATATTTTAACATTAGAAGGGGATTTGCAATTGAAGATTCCGGCAGGGACCGAGGCTGGAAAAACTTTCAGGTTGTCGGGCAAGGGGATGCCACGACTCAATTCTTATGGTCGCGGTGATCAGTATGTAAAAATTCACATCAAAGTCCCGCATAAATTATCAAGAAAGCAAGAAGAATTAATCGAAGAACTAAAAGGGGAGGGATTATGACGCAATTAGCGAATGTAAATTTAAATATTACGAGTTGGGAGATGATTGTTTTTTTGTTTTTGTTCGCGGGGGGATTTTTATTGGGACTAATGATTGGCAAGGACAAGCTTTTTTTAATGTTGTTGGGTGGTTATGTTTCCTCGGCAATAATAAGTATCGTGCCGATTAAAAAACTTCTGCCCGATTTTTTTAAAGCAGAAGAAAATTTTGTGGTGATGATTGTTTTGTTTTTATTGTTAATTGGCATTGTCTATCTCTTGTTTTCAAAATCAATATTAAAAGCAAGAAGAAAGGCCAATCGTGCAATTTTTCAAGCATTTTTTTATGGAATATTTTTGGTTGGGATTGTTGTAAGTATGATTTTTTCTTTTTTGCCCGCTGATTTGATTTCTAAGTTTAGTAGTTTGCCATTAGAAGTTTTTAATACAACCCTTGCACGGATAATTTGGTTTATAGTGCCATTAATTTTTATCGGAATTTTTAGAAGTAAAAAATAGTTATGAAAAAACTTGCCCGCCGAGGAGGCAGGGTTCTTGTCGCAATGAGTGGCGGAGTAGATAGTTCTATTGTTGCCGCCCTGTTAAAAAACCGAGGATATGATGTTGTCGGTGTTTTTATGCGCATGCACAAAAATAGCAACGCTAAAGACGCAAAGATTGTTGCTCAAAAATTAAAAATTCCATTTTACGTTCTTGATGTGCAAAAAGAATTTAAGAAAAAAGTTGTCGATTATTTTATTGATGAATACAAAAAAGGAAACACACCAAATCCGTGTGTAATGTGCAATAAGCATATTAAATTTAAATTTTTAATTGACAAGGCGATGGAACTCGGCGCGGATTATGTTGCCACTGGTCATTACGCGAAAATAAAAAGCTCAAAATTATTGGTTGCCAAGGACAAACAAAAAGACCAATCATATTTTCTTTGGAAATTAGATCAAAAACAATTAAATAAAGTTTTATTTCCGCTTAGTGATTACACCAAAGAACGAGTTAGGGAATTGGCGAAGAAATTTAAACTCCCGGTCTATAAAAAACCAGATAGTCAAGAAATATGCTTCATAAATGATTTAAATAATTTTTTAAGACAAAACATTAAAACAAAAACGGGAGATATAATTACTGTTGATGGCAAAAAGATGGGCGAGCACAAAGGATTGATTTTCTATACCATCGGACAGCGTAAAGGAATAGAGATTGGTGGCATTGGTCCGTTCTATGTTGTGAAAAAAGATTTTAAGAAAAATATTTTAATCGTATCAAAAAATGAAAAAGATTTAATGCAAAAAGAATTAATTATAAAAGATGTAAATTGGCTATCGGGAAAACAGTATAACGGAAAATGCAAAGTTAAAATCCGCTCTACTACGAAAGCACAAGATGCAACAATAAAAGGTAATAAAATTATTTTCAAAAAGTCGCAACGTGCGATAACCTCTGGTCAAAGCGCAGTATTTTATCTAGGCAGCGAACTTATTGGAGGGGGGATTATTGACTAAAATTTAATTATTTGGTATTATAAACATAAGTCATTTTGAGGAGGGAAACAATGGAAAAGAAAGGTTTAGTGGCCTTGTTCTTTCTCGTCCTGTATTTTTGCTTCGCGCAAACAATTAATGATTTTGAGAATAAGGGCGTCTATGGTGATGTATTGTTAAATAAGATTCTCGACAAAATCATTAATTTTGTTGACGGGGCAAATAAAATCGGATTTAAAATTTATTATGTTAGTGCCTCGCTCAATAATCCCGAATGGGCATATATTATTAATGATACGAAAGAAATATATATCGACGAAAGGGTTGTTGAGGCTGTTAACAACGAAGCCGAACTAGTCTCCATTGTTTTGCATGAGATTTGCCATGCCTTGAACAATATTGTAGCATTTGACGATCAAGAGCGAGAGGCTTCCGTTGATTTCGCAACAATAAAGTTGTTGGCACGCATGCATTACGATACAAGATGCATGGCCAGTGCCTTAGAGAGGATTATTGGCGAGCATGACAAGGCGTTCAATACCGACAGAAAAAGTTATTTTTTTAATGACAATAGGAGGATAATAACTACACGCACAAACGCCGAAAAATATTACGCCAAGCACCAAAAACGGTGGATGGTATTTTCTGAGGAGGAGTTCGATAGAATAAGAAACATGTAGGGGTGGCACGGGCCACCTCTATTTTATTCGGCAAAAAACAATAACCTCCCTTGATAAGGGGAGGTGTGGAGGGGTTAAATAAAAAAAGCCGATGCGGGTTCGCCCGCATCGGCCGTTGTGATCGAGAACTGATGTCGGTGGAGCTATACTACTTTGACCCTCAGTCCGATTTTTCTTTCCTTGAAGACCCGGCACGTCTTTCCCTTCTCGAACAGGAATTTGACCTGCTTGTGGACGCCACGCCATCCGAAGGGTTCGGATATCATCTTGCCGTCTTCCAGCATCACAAAATAATTCTTTTTAAACACTTTACACCTCCAGTAGAATTTTTAAGACAATATAATTGTACCATATCCATTATTTTTGTCAACAGTGGATTTGTTTTTTTTATTATTGTATAATTTAAGCAATGATTACGACAAAAGAGTTGAAAGAAAAATATCTGAAGTTTTTTGAAGAGAGGGGACACAAAATTATTCCTTCTGCTTCTTTGATTCCGGAAAATGATCCTGGTGCTTTATTTATTTCCGCAGGAATGCATCCATTGGTTCCGTATTTATTGGGAGAAAAACATCCCATGGGCGATAGATTGGTTAATTCACAAAAATGCATCAGAACAATCGATATTGACGAAGTTGGCGATAATTGGCATCTAACCTTTTTTGAAATGCTGGGGAATTGGGGGCTCGGATCATATTGGAAAGAAGAATCAATTAAGATGAGTTGGGAATTTTTGACCAAAGAATTAAATTTGCCAATCGAAAAATTATCGGTTACTTGCTTTAAGGGCGACCCTTCGAGTTCCTCAGGGCAAGCTGTTCCGAAAGATGAGATTTCAGCAAAAACCTGGGAATCATTAGGAATTCCAAAAAATAAAATCAAATTTTTAGGAAAAGAAGACAATTGGTGGGGGCAATCAGCTGGCGGACCTTGTGGTCCAGATACAGAGATTTTTTATGATGGAGTGGAAATTTGGAACAATGTTTTTATGGAATTTAATAAAACAGCAGATGGAAAGCTTGAACCGTTAAAACAAAAGAATGTTGATACAGGGATGGGGTTAGAAAGAACGACTGCGATTTTAAATGGTTATAACAATGTTTATGAAATTGATACGTTCAAACCGATAATGGATAAAATTAAAGATCTTTTGCCATCAATTAATCTCAAGTCTCAAAGAATAATTGCCGACCATATAAAAGCTAGCGTGTTTTTACTTTTTGACGGCGTTGAACCATCTAATAAGGATCAGGGATATATTTTGCGTCGTTTAATTCGACGAGCCATAGTTTACACCTATACAAATGATAAAAATTTCGATTCCAAAAATTTGAAATCGGTTGCTCAGAAAGTTATAGACGTTTATAAAAACGATTATCGAGAGTTCGAACTCGAAGACAAATGTGCGGAAGTTTTAAACAAACTTTCTCATGAGACTAGAAAATTTAGAGCAACAATAGAAAAAGGATTAAAAGAATTTGTCTCGCTTTACGAGATCTCGCGTAGCGAGAAAAAATTAGAATTAATTTCTGGCAAAGACGCTTTTAATTTATATCAAACTTACGGCTTTCCGATCGAAATCACCGAAGAGTTGGCAAAAGAAAAAGGAATAAAAATTGATAAAGAAAAATTTCAAAAAGAATTCGAACAACATCAAGAACTTTCACGCACTGCAACTGCAGGAAAATTTAAATCGGGATTAGCGGATAATTCAGAACAAGTTGTAAAATATCACACTGCAACACATTTGTTGTTGGCAACACTAAGAAAAGTTTTGGGTGATCATGTTTTTCAAAAAGGTTCAAATATTACTGCCGAAAGATTACGTTTAGATTTTTCGCATTCAGAAAAAATGACCGCGGATCAACTTAAACAAGTCGAGGATGCAGTGAATGAAGTGATTATACAAAATTTACCGGTGAATTGTGTAGAGGTGTCATTAGAAAAAGCGAAAGAAATTGGAGCAATGGGAGTTTTTGAATCAAAATATGGAGATATGGTTAAAGTTTATACAATAGGTGGTGCTCCCTCGACGGCCTCGGTACTGGCCTTCAGCCAGGAAATTTGTTCTGGACCACACGTTCAAAAAACAGGGGAATTGGGACATTTTAAAATTTTAAAAGAAGAAGCATCATCATCCGGCGTTCGTCGCATCAAGGCAATTTTGGAATAAAATTTTAATAATCGAAAGATTTATAAATTTAATCGTTTATTAATTATGGGATTTATTAATTTTAATTATTAAATTCAAATTGTTTCTATTTTATTACGGCCGTAATAAAATAGAAACATAATAATATTCTATGAGACTTAAATTACCATTTACCGAACAATTTCTTTGGGATTTATATAATTTCAAAAATAAAACAAAAGACGTAATTGGCAAAATTATTCCCGAAAGAGGAGGGTTGCGTTTTTCCGACTTCAATACATTCAGAGACGAGTGGACAAATGAAAACAAAAAGAAACGCGAAAGGGAAAAAAGCAAAAGAAGATTTGCTGGAACGGTTTGTAAGTTAAAAAGTAGTGGTTATTTGAAAACGTTAAGAGCGAAGGATAAATCGGCCGTAATAATTACATCAAAAGGTTTCGAAAAATTATTTATCACAAAATTAAAATTGACAGACAATAACCTAAGAAAAGACAGAAAGTGGCAAATGGTTTTATTTGACATATCGGAAAGTAGGCGAAAAGACAGGGATTGGTTTAGGAGGGGATTGAAATATTTAGGATATAAAAAAATGCAACAAAGTATTTGGGTTTGCCAATATGACACAGAGAAAGAAACCAAAGAATTGATTGAACAATATAATTTAAAATCTTTTGTAGATTTTCTTTTAGTTAAAAAAGTAAGATTCGAATAACATAGTTCATGTTTTTTAACAGATAATTTTGTTTCCATTTTATTACGGCCGTACAAAAATGGAAACAAAGAATGTTTATAATATTGATATAGTGTTTATGGTATTTATGTGGTGTTTGTGTTTGCAAACGCTTGACGAAATTTTTTTAATTTGATACATTAAATTATCGCTAAAAAGCGAAAAGGAGAGTACCTTGCAAAAAGAAAAATTGTGTGATGGGCTTGGAGAATGGTTTTTGGCAATATCATTTTTTTTGCTTTTTTTTATGGTCACATTTTTTCTTGTTTTATGGTTTGTTTTAATTCAGCTAGCATCGCTATTAATAACCATTTTAATTATTCCGATAACGATTGTGGAATATCCTATTACTTACTTGAGAAACTTATTCTATGGGGCGGGTGAGTTTAATACAATCGTGAGACAATTAATAAAATTTCGAAAATGGTTACAAGAGATAGATGTGCTCGGTGGAGAGATTTTTGCTGGCCTGTAGTGGAAAGGACTATAAAATCGTCTGGTCTATGCGGTGAACCCGTATAGACTTTTTTTATTTGCTCTTTGTTTTGTTTTGTTTTAAAATTAATGATATAATATAGTTGATGAGAAATGTTATTGTTTTAGATATTGGAACACAATATGTGAAAGCCAAACTTTCAGATGTGTTTGTGAGAGAAAGTTGCTCGGAGGATATTTTTTCATCTTGTAAAAAAGTAGTTAAAAAACTTTTAAAAGAATCGAAAATAAAATCAGAAGATATTATTTTGGGTGTAAATAACGACACCCTGAAAGGCAAAACCACAACCCTTTGTCTTAAAAGAGAAAATTCTCATAATAAAATTGATACAGCAGAGTTGAAGTATTTAATTCAGAAATTAGAATGGAAGGCATTGGATAGTATTCGTAAAGAATTTAGAGACGAAACGGAATGCAAAGATACGGAAATTAAAATTATAGATGCTTTTGTAACAGACATTAAAATTGACAATAGATTGGTTGCGGATCCCATAGGTGATCAAGGACAAAATATTTGTTTGAGCGTTTATAACACATATGCGTCCTCACAAGCATTGGAAAATTTAGAAAAATTAGCTGATGACTTAAAGATGAATTTATTGAGTATTGTTCCCAATGCCTATGCCTTATATCATTATTTGAGTTTAGATAAACTACAAAAAAGTGGAGCATTGATTATTGATGTTGGGGGGAAACTAACCGAAATCACATTAATCAAAAATAACGGCGAAATAATTGATACGAAAAATTTTCATTTGGGAGGGCAAATTGTTAGTCAGGCTCTGGCCAACTTTCTTAATTTAAAACCAGAAGACGTTGAGAACATTAAAATACAATATAAAAACGGATTAAGTGTCGAAACCAAAAAGAAGATAGATAAATTATTTGTGCCAAGTACGTCGTTTTGGTTTAAGGGACTTAAGATTATTTTAAAAGATTTTTCAGAAAAATATGACTCTTTGCCAAATAAAATTTTCTTATGTGGCGGTGGATCAAAAATGCCGTTTATAGAATCGAATTTAAAGAAAGAGAAAAATTTAAAAATTTTGAATATTGAGGATTCAAATGATAATAAAAATCTATCTTGTATTGCACTCGATCAATTAAGTTCTAATTTATTGGAAGAGAAAAATATATTTTCTCCAATCTTAAAAAGAGTAATCAAACTAATTCAAAATTAATATATATGGAGAGGTTTTATTTAAAATCAAACGAAGAGTTTTTTTCGATAATTGATAATATCAAATTAAGCAAGGACATTAACCTTGCCTTGGTTGTTCCGTCGGGAACAGCAGCATTGAAAAGTATTATCAATCTAAGAATTCTTAAAGAGGAATCAATATTTCTAGGTAAAAAGGTTTATATTTCTACTGCCGATGGATTGATTAGAAAACTTTCGATGCAGGCAGGGATTGATATTTTAGAAGTCCAGGATGCCGGACAACCACAGATTAAAAGACCAGACAAAATTATGGGTAGGGTTGTTGACCTAAGAACCATGGCAGACGTTGTTAATTCCAGAAAAGAAGAAGAGGTGGTTGAGAATTTTGAACCAGAACCAAAATTTGAATTTGAACCACAAATAAAAACACAGCCAGAAAATGATTTTTTCTACAAAGAAAGATTTTCCGATGAAAAAGTTTTTGCCGAGCCGTTGCCAGAAAAAATACAAAGAATAAAGAAAACAAGAAAATTTAGAATTCCCATAAAAAAAATATTAATAAGTTTAGGAATTTTAATTGCCGTCTTGGGCTTAGCATATGTGGTTTATTTTGTTTTACCGCATGCTCAAATTGTAATTAATCCTAAAAAAGAAAGCGTTAAATTTGAAACGGACATAGCGGTTAATAAAGATATTAGTGCCATAAACGTTGATCAGGCAACAATTCCTGGGCAACTTTTTGAAGTTGAAAAAATGGAGAGCAGAGAATTTCCCAGTACAGGAGAAAGGGATGTTTCAGAAAAAGCTAAGGGGAAAATTACTATTTACAATCAATATAGTTCAAGCCCACAAACATTAGTTAAAACGACTCGATTAAAATCAACTGATGGCAAAATTTTTAGATTGACTGCCACGGTTACAATTCCCGGAGCAATTATCGACGAGGGAAAAATTGTTGCCAGCAGTAAAGAAGTAGATGTTGAGGCAGATGAGGCGGGAGCAGATTTTAATATTGGTCCTTCAGATTTTAAAATTCCCGGCTTTGAGGGAACACCAAAATATAGTGCATTTTACGGCAAATCGACACAACCAATGACTGGCGGAGCAAAAGGAAAAATGAAAGTTGCAACCCAGGACGATATTACTGGAGCAATAAATATTGTTGCCGTAGGACTTAAAGAAAGGGCATCACAAGAGTTTCGGGGAACTATTCCCAATGATTTGAAATTATTAAGCGATAGTCAATCACTAGAAGTCACAGAATCGTCTTCGACCGTTAAAGCAAATATGCCGGGAGAAAAGTTTACAGTTACGGTGAAAGTAAGGGCCGTTGGCTTGGCATTCAAAGAACAGGACGTTCTGAATTTATTAGAAAAAAATGTTGCTGATAAAATTTCTGAAAATAGAACTTTGCTTTTTTCAACAATCAAAATTGACTATAAGACATCTAAATTTGATTCTAAAAAGGGTAGCTCTAATTTAATTTGTAGCGTAGAAGCAGATTCGGTTTGGAATTTCGATGCCAATCAGATCAGGAAGGACTTAATTGGCAAAACAGAAACAGAGGCAAGAACGTATCTTTCGTCTTTGGCAGAAATTGAAACAGCGAAGATAGTATTGTGGCCGTTTTGGGTAAAACAGGTTCCAGACAAAGAAGGCAGAATTAAGGTGTTAATTAAAATAAATTAAGCAAAAACATTAAAGGGGGTTGACGCGTAAATATATTTTGTATATACTCAAAATACTCCTGCCTATCGGCAGGCAAGAAATAAAAATGAAACAAGAAGGAATAAAGAAAGACGGAATAATTATCGAGGGATTGCCAAACGCAAATTTCAAGGTTAAACTTGATGACGGATCAGAGGTTTTGGCACACGTTTCTGGCAAAATGAGAATTCATTTCATTAAGATTTTGGCCGGAGATAGGGTGAAGATTGAATTGAGCCCCTATGACAGCACAAGAGGAAGAATCGTATATCGCGAAAAATAAAAATATTATGAAAGTTCGAACTTCGGTAAAAAAGATCTGCAGTAAATGCAAAATAGTTCGACGTAAACGTCGAATTTACGTTATTTGTTCAAATCCTAAGCACAAACAAAGACAAGGATAATTTTTAATATGTTAAGAATCGCAGGGGTAAATGTCCCAGACAACAAAAGAATAGAAGTTGCTTTAACCTACGTATATGGGATAGGTTTGGTTTTAAGTCAAGAAATTTTGAAAAAAGCAGGGATAAACCCAGACACAAGAACCAAAGAATTAAACGAGAATCAAAGCACCAAATTAAGAGAAATTATTGAGGGAAGTGGTAAATATAAGATTGAAGGAGATTTACGTAGAGAAAAAATGATGAACATAAAACGATTAAAGGAAATTGGTTGTTATCGTGGCCTCCGACATATTAAGGGATTGCCAGTAAGAGGACAAAATACTAAAACCAACAATCGAACAATTAGGGGTAATCAAAGAAAAACAATGGGAAGCGGTCGAAAGAAATCGTCCGAAAAAACCTAAAAATTATTATGGGAAAGAAAAAAATTACAAAAGAAACAACAGAAGAGGCTTTAAAAGCAGGCGAGGCAACTGATGCCAAAATAAAAGGCAAAAAAGAAGCAAAAGGTGGCCGTCATTTAGAACAGGCAAGGGTTTATATTCAAGCAACATATAATAATACGATTATTACTATGACTGACATGAAAGGCGAAGTTGTTGCCACTGAAAGCGCAGGAGCTGTCGGATTTAAGGGGCCCAAAAAAGCCACTCCATTTGCCGCATCAAGAGTTGTTGAATCTTTAATGAATAAAGTCAATAAAACGGGAGTTAGGGAGGTGTTTGTATATGTAAAAGGCGTCGGTTCTGGTCGAGAAGGAGCAATTCGAGCAATCGCTGGAGCGGGATTAGATATCCAGGCGATTAAAGATATTACTCCGATTCCACACAATGGTTGTAGGCCACCAAAACCAAGGCGCGTTTAAAATTTATGTTAAGAGGACCAATTTGTAAAAAATGTAGACGTTCAGGGCAAAAACTCTTTTTACGAGAAGAGCGATGTTTTAGTGTAAAGTGCGCAATGATCAAAAAGCCATATCCTCCGGGCATGAAAGCAAAGAAACATAAATCAGCTCTATCTGAATATGGTGCTCAATTAGCTGAAAAACAAAAAGTTAAGAAAATTTATGGAATAACCGAGAGACAGTTTAGAAAATATTTTGAAGAAGCTTCAAGGGTAAAGGGTGTTGTGCCCGATGTTCTAATTGCAAAATTAGAAACCAGAATAGATAACGCTATTTTTAGATTAGGAATTGCCGGATCGAGGGCCAAGGCCAGACAAATAGTTAGCCATGGTCATGTTTTGTTAAACAACAAAAGGGTTGACATTCCATCAATTCATCTTAAGAAGGGCGATGTTATTGCAATCAGGCCAGAAAGTATAAAAAAGATCATATTTAAAGACATGGAAGCAAAAATTAAAAAACAAACTATTCCGTCATGGCTTTCAGTTGAGAGCAAGGAGGGTGAAACATTTAAAGCAATTGTTCATGGGGCTCCGGGCAGGGCACAGGTTGAACTTCCGGTTGACCTAGCAATGATTATTGAATTTTATTCAAGATAATTTTTAATTAATACATTATCCGAATGATACGAATCTGTATCCGAATCAACGAATAATTCGTAGATTCGCATAACAATTTGTAGATTTGAATAATAATTTATATGGAACACAAAATATCTTTACCAATAAAACCGAAAGTTATTAAAAAAGGCGATAACCGTGCAATTTTTGAAATAGATAATTGTTACCCCGGCTATGGCATAACTATTGGTAACGCCTTTCGAAGAGTGATTTTGTCATCTTTGTCTGGCGCTGCAATCACTTCGGTTAAGATTAAGGGAGTAAGTCATGAATTTTCTACTATTCCCAATGTTTTGGAAGACGTGATTCAAATAATTTTAAATTTAAAACAAATAAGATTTAAGGTAAACGCAGAAATTCCTTCAATAAAAATAGAATTAAAGGCAAGTGGAGAAAAAGAAGTGAAGGCAAAAGACATTAAAACAACCGCAGAAATTGAGGTTGTTAATAAAGATGCACATATCGCAACGCTCACCAGTGCTAAGGCAAAATTAGAAATGGAACTTGAAATTGGGACGGGGTTAGGTTATGTTCCGGTTGAACAAAGAAAGAAAGACAAACTAGAAATTGGCGCAATTGCTTTAGATGCAATTTATACTCCAGTAAAGAGGGTTAATTATGAAGTAGAGAATATGCGCGTTGGAGATAAAACCGATTTTAATAGAGTTAAAATTGATATTGAAACCGACGGTAGCGTTGAACCAGAATACGCATTTAATAGAGCAGCGGAAATTTTACTTGAACAATTTGGAGTTTTCGCACCCGCTCCAATCGTTGTCCCGATGAAGATCGGGACCGAGGTCGGAGAAAAAAAATCTAAAAAAGTAACAAAAAAAGCCAAGAAAAAGTAATCCATGCGACACCGAAAGAAAAAACAAAAATTAGGCAGTTCGTTTCATCAGCGCAAAGCAATCTTGTGCTCCTTAGCGACTGCAATAATTTTGAAAGGAAGGATTTCTACAACCGAAGGTAAGGCAAAAAAAGTTAAGCCTTTTATTGAGAAGGCGATAACAAGAGCCAGAAAAAATACCCTGGCAAGCAGAAGGTTGCTGTTAATGGATTTTAAACCAAGAATAGTGGACAAGTTAATGAAAGACATTGCACCAAAATATATTAATCAAACTGGTGGCTATACGAGAATCATGAAAACCGGGCAGAGAAAGAACGATGCCGCACCAATGGCTTTTATAGAGTTAATAAAAAAATAATTTTATGGCAAAGGACTACACAATAGACGCTTCAGAAAAAAAACTCGGAAAATTAGCAACTGAAATTGCTGTTCTTTTGCGTGGCAAAAATAGTACAGACTTCAAGGCTTATAAGGTAAGCGATAACAAGGTTGTAGTTTTTAATACAGAAAAAATTATTTATACGGGCAATAAAATGGAAGGGAAAATTTATAGACGTCATTCAGGATATCCCGGTGGTGTGAGTGAGATCAAGTTAAAGGATTTAATCGTAAAAGATCCAAGTGCGCCACTACGAATGGCAGTGAGGGATATGCTCCCCAAAAATACATTAAGAGATAAAACAATAAAAAATTTAAAATTATATGCCGGAGAAATCAAGTAAAATTAAATCTGTTAAAGTGGCCAAAAAACCCGCTGAAAGTACAGAGGATATTCAGGTTGTCCTGCCTATTTCTGAAGACGTTGTTGGAGAGAGGAAGCTCAAAAAGTCAGAATATATTGAGGCCGTTGGCAGAAGAAAAAGAGCAGTTGCTCGTGTTCGGCTTTTTACTGTCAATCCATCAGAATCAATGGAAGCAGGGAATCTTATAGTTAATGGAAAAAATTATAAGCAATATTTTCCAACCCAAATTTTACAACAAACAATCGAATCTCCGTTTGCAAAGCTAAAATCAGCAAACCGATTTTCAGGAACAGTGAAAGTTAATGGCGGTGGAATTTCTGGACAAGCGGAAGCAATCAGACATGGTATTTCTAGAGCATTGATTATTTTTGATATTAATTTTAGAAAGAAACTAAAGAAGGCAGGATTTTTAAAAAGAGACCCAAGAGAGAAAGAGCGTCGAAAATTCGGCCTCAAGAAAGCCCGTAAGGCGCCACAGTGGAGCAAGAGATAGAGCACTCGAATTTATTTGTCATGTCGACACGCATCGGCCACTCCAGCGAGTGGCCGTGCTAATTCTCGGCAAAATTTCGTCCACGACATGTTTGTTGGGACGAAACCATGCATTTTGCCTGCGAAATTGTCTCAGTGACAAACAAATTCTCATTAATAGTGGACAGATAGAAGATACGGAGAACAGTTCTCCGTATGTTTCGTATTTATGTGGGACGTCGCACGTCCCACATAATAAGAGGTTCGACCTCCCAATATTAAGTGTTGATGCGGGGGGGCGTTAGAGGTCGAACCTCCCGATATCAGGATTATATCTTACGAGGCTTAGCCTCATAAGATACAGAAATACCCGAGGTCAGACCTCGGGTATTTCTGTTAAAATATCTATAATGCTGGTAAAAATTTATTAAAAGAGGTATGATAAAAATATATGAATTTATCTTTCGATACAAAAATTGCCGATAAATACAAAAGTTTATCTCAAAAAACGAGAGTTTTAACGGAGAACTGGGTCAACAATGAAATTTTTTGTCCTAATTGTGGGAATATAAAGATTACTAATTATGAGAACAATAAGCCAGTAGCAGATTTTTATTGTGAAAAATGTAATGAAGATTTTGAATTAAAATCAAAAAAAGGAAAGATTAATAAAATTATACCCGCTGGAGCATATTCGAAAATGATAGAAAGAATAAATTCTCAAGTTAAACCAAATTTCTTTTTTATGGGATATTTAGAGTCGCTGTATGTAAATGATTTTTTAGTTGTGCCAAAACATTTTTTTGTTTCTGAAATTGTTGAGAAAAGAAAACCCCTAAAAGAGACAGCCAGAAGAGCTGGCTGGATCGGTTCAAATATTTTATTTTCAAAAATTCCCAAAGCGGGGCAAGTATTTTACGTAGAAAACGGAAAAGAAATTTCTAAAAAACAAGTTTTAGATAAATGGCAAAAAACGGTTTTTCTTAAAAAAATTAAAAAAGCAGACGCAAGGGGCTGGATTTTAGATATTATGAATTGTATTGATTTTATAGATAAAAAAGAATTTTATTTACAAGATATTTATAATTTCGAAACTGACCTAAAAATTATTCATCCGGAAAATAAACACATTAAGGATAAAATCCGACAACAATTACAATTTTTAAGAAATAAAAATTATTTAAGATTTATTGGTTCGGGCAAATACGAATTATTATGAAGTTAAAAAAATATAAAAAATGAAATATAAAATTTTCCAATCTCAATATAATAAAATTTATTCTTATTTTAAGACTACTTGCGAACCCTTCGATTATTTAGAATGGGATGCCAAACTTTTAAAAGTTTGGCATAGAGATACTTTGGTTGAAAAACATAACTTCAAAGATCTAAGGCAATTAAGGGTGATTTAAGATAAGATAACGAATTAATTAAAATAAATTTATGGAAATAGTTAAAAATAAAAAACTGGAAAGAATAAATCAAGAATTAGAGGGACTTGAGAAAATAAAAATGGAAGAGAAAGACGATATAGTTAGATTGGAAGAAGACATAGAAATAGAAAAAGCGACTTTGAAAATTGCTGAAAATGATTCAGAAATCCAAAATCACGAGTTAAAGAACGAAGCGATTTCTCAAATAAAAGCTAATATTTTGGCATGGGAGGGATTAATAATTATGGCACAAGATAAAATTAAAGAATATGATTCTGAAAGATTGATTTTGTTATATCGCAAAAAAGCCGTTGAAAATTTATAAATTATGCTACCAAAAGGATCAATAGCAAAAGTATATAAATATTATTTTACTGCGCCCGAGTTTAGCGAAGAAGTAATGTGCGCTTTGCGTGAATTTTATAATCGTCCAGATTTAGAGAGAGGCGGTTCTCTTGGAACCACCAAACAAGGCGAAATCTTTTTTAACGAATGGTTCCTATACGATTTTGTATTAAATAATGGCTATACGCCAATTAAAAATTTTATTATTACTAATCCTTTTAATCTTAATGAATTAGAAATGAAACTCTATAAAGATTTGCTTGATAGCGAATACGGAATGTTTGAAGTGTTAGACATGGAACGAAGCAAAAGTCTTACAATTAAGGATTTACAAACTAACAAAAAATGGTTGATGAATGAATATAGGGCTACTTTTGATACCGAGAAGGGTTATGTGTTTTTTGGCAGAATAGGTAAAGTGGACGATCATTATGAGTTGATTGGTGCTGACACTTTTTCAACACAAGACATTGACGAGGTAACAAAAAAATCTTTTCGAAAAGAAAAATTTAAACTTACGCCAAAAACAATAAATGATATTTTTAGAATTTAAGTTTGTTGGCTATATTACGACTTGCGATGTCGTAATATAGGAAATATCCGATGTCGCGAAATAACAAATGTCAGAGGTATGACCTCTGACATTTTTAAAAAAAACTTGACGAGCATATGGTTTGTATGCTATAATGACAAATATGAGAAATATTGTCAAATGGTTTAGTAGGATGTTTATTCCTACGAAAAAGAACTTATGGAAACCACAGATTTTTAGGCCTAAAAATCTGTTTAAGTTGGCTGTGGTTTTATTGGTTTTTAAATTTATTGCCTTTACTTGGTTGGCATATTTTCCTCAAACCAGCAATTTTGCCGTTGTTACGGGGGCCGAATTAATTGAATTAACAAATCAAGAGAGGTCAGCACAAGGGTTGGAGCCGTTAATTGTAAATGCCAGACTAGTCGACGCAGCAACCAAAAAAGCAATAGACATGATAAACCAAGGATATTTTTCTCATACCAGTCCCAAGGGGCTAAGTCCCTGGTATTGGTTTACAAAAGCAGGATATAAATATTCAGCAGCAGGAGAAAATTTGGCTAGGGGATTTAGTGAAAGCGAATATGTTCATCAAGCATGGATGAATTCTCCAACACACAAAGCAAATATTCTAAATGGAAACTATAAAGACATTGGCATTGCCGTGATTAGGGGAACTATTAATGGCAAAGAAACAACAGTTGCTGTTGAGCTTTTTGGTAAAACAACAACCCAACAGGTTGCTGTTTTACCAACGCCAGTTATAACTCCAGACGCCAATAAAACAGAAACCCCCGCAGTCATTAATGTCCCGGTAAGCAAACCGATTGTTCAAGGAGAAGAAATAGAATTATTAAAAGGTCCGGAAGTTTTTAAGCAAAGGAGCGCCTTATATCAACCAGAATCATGGATGAATACTGTTTTCGTAATTGTCTTAGGCATTGTGAGCTTAATTTTAATGCTTAGCTTCTTTATAAACATAAAAATTCAATATCCAAAAATGATTTTAATGGTTTTAATTTTTATTGTTTTAATCGCGGCCATAGCATTGTTTAATGGCGGAGCATTATTAAATAGTAAAATAGATATAATTTAATATGAAAGAAGTTTTAATTTTTATTTTAATCTGCATTATTGTCTTGGGCGTGATGATGATTATTTTTAATGGCAGATTTATCTATATGCAAATTAAATATTCTTTTATTGGACCACCGCCAGCTTCAGACCAATTAACCCTAAATCAATCTGAATTACAGGGAATAATTAATTTGGTGTTGCCCAGTAAAGAATATTTATTTCCCGACAGACTTTTAATTCCTTCCTTAAATATAGAGGCGCCAGTAGTTCTTTCACAGAACCCAGAAGAGAAAAGCTTGCAAGCAGACCTTGAAAAGGGAGTAATTTTCCTCCCCGGCTCAACTGCTTTAAACGAAAACGGGACTATGGTTATTATGGGACATAGTTCTGCTTATCCATGGTATAAGGGGCAATATGGGTCTATTTTCGCATTACTAAACAAACTTAACATTGGAGACGAAATTATTGTTTTATCCAAGCAAAAAAGTTTTGTTTATAGAGTAGAAGGCAAGGAAATCAAGGCACCAAAGGATTTAATTTTTCAAAAGGATGAAAATAATTCAGTTTTATATTTAGTTAGTTGTTGGCCAGTAAATACAGCGTGGAAAAGAATTGTTGTGAAAACCGTACAAGTCCTTGACAACAATTAGTTATTGTGATATACTTATCATATAAGTATAAAAACAGTATAAATATAAAAATTTATGAAAAATCTAACATTTAATCAAAATGTAAAATTTTCGACTACAGCAATGGTTGTTTTAACCGGTGTCTGTGTTTTAATTTCTGTTTTTGCTGTAATCGGGACCGTAAATGCTACAAGCTTACCAAATGGATCCAGTTGTTCAATAAATGCAGAATGTGCCTCTGGCAGTTGTGTGCTTGGTGTTTGTTTGGCGCAGCCAGATTCAGCTTGTAGCGTTACATCTGATTGTACCGGAAGCACCTGGAACAATACCATGGACTGTTACGGTGGTCAATGCAAAGGAAGACATTTTTATCCTTGCGGAGATTATAGAGAAGATCCAATATGTGGTTCGGATTTTCATTGCGACATCAGTGGTGCATTAGGATATAATTATTGTGAACAAAATCATGAACCAGTTCCTACCTGTTCAATTTCAGCAAATCCTATCTCAATTACAAATAGTCAGTCTTCCTTATTGATTTGGACATCGACAAATGCAACATCTTGTACGGCTTCAAATGCTTGGTCGGGATCAAAATCATTGTCAGGAAACCAATCTGTTTCACCAAGTTCAAATTCAACCTATGCATTAACCTGTACTGGTGCTGGCGGAACAACTACTTGTTCTGCTCCAGTTACAGTTACAAATATAGTTATTCCCACTCTTTCTTGTTCTGTCTATGCCACCCCGAACTCAGGAACATCTCCATTAAATGATGTAGATTTGACCGCCACGGTTCAAGGAACCGCTACGGGAACAATTAATTATAAATTTGATTGTAAAAATGACGGAACGTGGGAACATGCATTCGATAGTATTTTGGATAATCCAAAAACAGTAATAGACGCTTGTGATTATTCTTCGGCGGGCACTTACGTGGTAAATGTTAAAGTTGAAAGAGATACTGCTGTTCCAGCATATTGTCAGACAACCATAAGCGTAGGAACCACTTCGGTCCCTAGCTGTTCAATTTATGCAAGTCCAAGTTCAATTACTAATGGTAATTATTCAAATTTAAATTGGAGTTCAAATAATGCAAGTTATTGTACGGCTTCAAATGCTTGGTCGGGATCAAAATCATTGTCAGGGAACCAATCTGTTTCACCAAGTTCAACATCTACCTATACACTTACATGTTATGGTTACAATGGTGGTTCGGATACTTGTTCAACAACGGTTTCTGTAAATACTGTTTATGATAATCCAAGCTTAAGAATCGAAAAATCAGTTAGAAATGTATCAAATAACAATTCCAGTTTTTTTGATAGCGTGAGCGCTAAACCAGGAGACGAAATAGAGTTCTTAATTAGAGTTTCATCTATCGGTAATAGTAATGCTGTGGACGTTAGGGTTAAAGACGAATTACCTTCGGGATTAACCTATATTAACGGAACCACAACCATTGACGGCTCTTATTATAACGATGGGATTATTAACGGATGGATTTTGTTAGGCACTGTTTACCAGGGCAATTCTCGAGAGATCAAACTTAGAGCAAGAGTCAATTCTTCGATTAATGGAATTTCAGGAAACTCTTTAACTGTTAATGTTGGTACTCAAAACACACAATCACCAAGCAATATCTCATTGGACAAACTATTAAGGAATGTTACTCGTGGAGATGGCGGGTGGGCAAGCTCAATGTCTGCGTATTATGGTGATGTAATGGAATTTTCAGTTAAAGTTACCAATAATACCAATAATTCGATTACTAACGTCAAAATTCAAGAAATTATTCCTACAAATCTTTCTTATGTTGCCAATAGCACAACAGTTGATGGAGCATATTGGGGTGGAGATATAATTGGTGCGGGATTGAATTTAGGAACCCTGGTTCCGGGACAAAATAAAACAATAAAATTTAGAGTAGCTGTAACAGAAAAAACTTATGGCACAACAGGTTCAGCAACATTGGTTAATACCGCTTATGTGATTGCTAATAATGTTTCTCAAATATATGACACTGCGTCTGTAAATATTAACGGTGAATCGGGAGATGTTTTAGGAGCTTCTACTGTTGCGACCGGTGCTAATATATTTGGCTTGGTATTGTTGGGGTTGATTGGTGCGTTGGTTGCTTTGTGGTTTTATTGTAAAGCCAGAGAAACTAAATTATCAGAATATCTTGCCAGACAGAATGGTAATAAATTATTAAAAGCAATTATAGGTTTATATTTTAAATTTAATTTAAGATTTAAGCTTATGACATTAAGGTTTAAACAAGTTTATTTCTAAAATCAGTTTCTATTCTCGAAACGCAAAAAATCAGTCCCGCAACTGCGGGACTGATTTTTTGTTATTATTATGTTCTTGATAAAAAACTATAATATTGTTAATATTAAATTGTATGAAAAACAAAACAATAAGTTGAATTTTTAATAGATTTTTGATATTATAAAAATATAATAAATTATAAATTAAATTTATGAACAACAACAATGATTTAATAAAAAATGTTAATATTCAGGATATAGCTGAAAAGGGGACCAAAATATACGAAGAAATTAAAGGACAATACGAATCCGTTAATATAGGGAGGTTTTTGGCCATAGAGATTGAAAGCAAAAAGGTTTATCTTGGCAATACAAGCGCTGAAGCCGTAGAATTAGCAAGACAAAATCATCCAGATAAAGTTTTTTATGTCGTAAAAATTGGATTTGATGTAGTGGAAACAATGGCAAGATCATATATTAATGATTTAATTTAAACATGATAACAGGAATTTTTATAGAGAATGTTCCATTTATAAAAGTTATTTTGGGCTGGGCAAGATCAATTCAGTCACCAGCAGTAGTTTTAGATACGGGTTTTACGGGAGATCTACAGATGACTACAAAAATAGCGAAAGAATTAAACCTGGTGCCAATCGGTGCTTCAAAAATAAAATTAGCTAATGGCCAAATTGCTAATGTTCCGATTGCTAATGCAATCGCCTCTATGGAGGGAATGGTTAAAAATATTCAAGTATTAATTGTGGACGGCATGCCCTTGGTTGGCATAAATTTCTTATCAAAATTTTCTTATAAAGCGATTGTGGACTGTAAGTACAAAAAAGTTTTATTAGAGAGAGTAATTTAATATAAATAAATTATTTAAACGTAAAAAATCAGTCCCGCAGTTGCGGGACTGATTTTTTATTATTGATAGTAATCCAATTAAATTTGATATACGTCGATTTTTCTGCTTTTATTTTTTTCCCTGCTAACTTCTATTTTTCTTAGAAACATTTCTAATTGTTCAGTTTTGTAAACGCGATAATTATTTAAGGGGTGACGATAGGCTTTTAATTTTCCATTTTTATCCCAGTTGCGCAGAGTTAAGGGCGTAACATGTAAAAGTCCAGACGCCTGTTTGATTGTATAGTATTTTTTTTGCATATATTTTGTGATATAATTTTATATGTTATAACGTATTTATAGTTATCAACATTTATTGGTATTGCATTATAAAAATTTATGATATAATAGTATTATAAGTAATAATTAATTAATAAACAACTGACCTGACAGCATAATCAGGAAACAAAAATATGGAGGACGAAAAAAAACAACCAGGTTTTGTATCTTTTTTTGCTAAGATAAATATTTTTAAATCAATGGCAGGAAAAGATATATTAGACGAAGCGATTAAAAAGATTATTTACGTTTTGGTCGTATTAATACCGATATGGTTTTTACCAATTACAATTAATGTTTTAGAAATTAACAAGCAAGCCTTGATGGTATTATTAAGTGTCGTTGCTTTGATTTTGTGGTTTGTTAAAATGCTTAATACTGGAGAGCTTAAAATTAAGAAGAATATTATTAATCTTGCCTTGGGAGCATTTTTACTGATTGCGATTTTATCCACGATTTTTTCCATAAGACCATACGGCAGTTTAGTTGGTTCGGTGAACAATTTAAATCTTAGTCTAGTCAACATCCTTTGTTTTGTTGCTTTAGTATTTTTAATTGTTAACAGTTTTAGGGGCGCGAAAGAAACGTTTGGATTATTGTTTGCGTTCTTGATTTCTGCAGCGATTGCATGCATATATGGATTTATTCAAATGTGGGGAGGATTTATATTCTCCTGGGATTTTGCAAAAACGGCCGCATTTAACACTATTGGCTCGATTAATGCTTTTGGTATTTTTTCTGCCGTGGTATTGGCGATGTTGTCGGCACTATTATTTGTTGTTAAAAGACCAGGAATAAAAATCTTTTTTGGTTTGTTTGCATTATTAAACCTAATAACATTGGTTAGTATTAATTTTTGGACGTTATGGATTATCTTGGCTGCAGGAATGTTTATTGTGTTGTTGTTTAGTCTGATGTATATTTCGAAATTAGGAAAAGGCGTAAACTGGATAGCGTTGCCAATGGTCTTATTGGGAATCTCGTTGATATTTATATTTTTTAGGCCGACTCTATCATTTAAGCCCGAATTGCCAACAGAGGTTGGCTTGAATTACAGGGGAAGCTTTTCGGTAGTTTCTAGTGCACTAAAAGAAAGACCAATTTTGGGCAGTGGTCCAGAAATGTTTTCCTTTGACTATGCCAAATATAAACCAAACACAATCAATCAAACCGCATTCTGGAATGTGAAGTTTTCCAATCCGGCTGGAGAAATTTATTCTATTGTTTCTGGTTTTGGAATTCTCGGAGCATTGTCGTTCTTGGTAATATTGGCGTTATTTATTGTTAATGCAATTAAAAACATAACCAGAGAAAAAGAAGAAGATGTCCTCAAAAAATTCTTGGATGTCAGTATCCTTGCGGGCTGGTTTGGAATCTTGGTGAGTTGGTTTTTGTATCCACAAAACATTACGCTAACCTTTGTATTTTGGTTATTGTTTGCACTGTATCTAATTGATAACTCCGCAAAAGAAGAAACCGTTTATAACTTAAGAAAAACACCAAAAGTGTTATTAATGTCCAGCTTATGTTTCGTTGTCGCAATCGTTATCATTATTGGTATGTTGTATGTTGCGGGCACAAGATACGTTGCTGATATAATGTATGCGAGGGGTGTTAATTTGGTTCAGGTAAAAGGAGAAATTGATAACGGTATTAATGCAATTGTTAAATCAACAGTCGTAAATCCTTATGACGATAATAGTTATAAAGCATTATCGCAATTGTTTACAATCAAATTACAACAGGACGCATCAAATACGGAAATTAAAAAAGAAGAAATGGTAAAACTTGTTCAAGCAGACGCAATTAATGCAATTAATTCCGCCACCAGAACAACGGTATTGTCTCCAAAAGACGCATCTAATTGGTTGTTGAGGGGACAGGTTTATCGGGGACTAATAAGCATAATTGATGGTGCTGCTGATTGGGCTGAAACGTCATATAATGAAGCAATCAAGCTTGAAACATCAAATCCGTTTGCTTATTTGGAATTAGGTAGACTGTATGCAAATAAATCAGACTTAATTGTTGAACAAGCAAGAAAGGACGAGGTAGTTAGAAAAACTTGGGATGAATATGTTGCAAAAGCAATGGAATATATTAATAAATCAATTGAATTGAAATCAAATTATTCAGAAGCATACTTTGAACAAGCTCAGGTTTACGACAGAGAAGGCAAATTAGTCGAAGCAATCAAGGGAATGGAAATAAATAGACAATTACTTCCAAGCGATAGTAGTGTTGCTTTTCAGTTAGCTGTTTTGTATTATCGGTCTGAAAAATTTAAAGAAGCAAAAGCAGAGTTCATAAGAGCAATTGGGATAGATACTAATTTCTCAAACGCAAGATATTTCTTGGGACTATTGTATGACTGGGAAGGAGACCAAGAATCAGCACTAGATCAATTTAATAGAATTGCCGAATTAAATCCCGACAACGAACAGATTAAAGATATTTTAAGCAATCTAAATACTGGCAAGCCAGCATTGGGTCAACCAATTTCTGCAAAAAAGCCAGCAGATTTGCTTATTGAAGAACAGCCAGTCAATCAATAATAGTTAAAATCGATGTGTTTAAGTGTTCCAGTTAAAATATTGGAAATAAAAAACAAAAAAGCCGTTGTTATTTTGGGTGGTGAAAAAAAAGAATTCGGGATCGAGCTAATTCCCGAAATCAAAGAAAACGATTACTGCCTGGTTAGCAATGGCTTTGTTGTTAAAAAAATATCAGCCAAAGAGGCAGAAGAGATCTTTAATATATTAGAAACAAAAAAATAAGCATGAGAACTAAACGAAAACCAGTAATTGCAATTTTGTCATTAACTTGTTGCGAGGGATGTCAGGTTGCGATTTTTGATTTGGGCGAAAGATTTTTAGAATTTTTAACCAAAGTAAATATCGGAGACATTGGACTAATTGAAGAACTTCCCGATGTAGATAAATACGATATCGCAATTGTTGAAGGCACTGCAATCACCAAGGCACAAGTCAAAAGATTAAAAGACATTAGAAGGAAATCTAAAATACTGATTGGCATTGGTGCCTGTGCCTTGCTTGGCGGACCACAAGAATTAAAAGATTATCGTGGAGACAAAAACAAATTAATCCGACAAATTTATCCGAACATTAGAGGGATTGATAATCCTAATGTGAAATCAATAAAGGAAATGGTAAGGGTTGATTATGAAATTCCTGGTTGTCCAATTAACAAAGAAGAATTTTTTACGATTATTAATCAAATTTTAGCAAACAAAAAACCAAAAATTGAACAAAAATCAGTTTGCGAAGAATGCGTGAGAAAAAATAAAATGTGTTTATTGTTATTAGGAAAGCCGTGTTTAGGGGCAATAACCTTGGCTGGTTGTGGGGCGCCTTGTCCGAAAAGCGGTTTTATGTGCGATGGATGTAGAGGACCAAAACAAAAAATAAATTTGAATGCAATGAAAAAAGCATTAAAAATTAAAGCCAGACTAACCGATCGAGAAATTGAGATGATATTAGAAAGGTTTGGCAAGCGTAATGAATTATTAAAAAATAGCAAATAAATATATGAATAAAGGAATATTATTAGTTTTTTGTACGGCAATTATCTCGGGATTCTCAATTTTTATTAACCGATTTGGCGTGGCGACTACGAATCCGTATGTTTTTACTGGACTAAAAAATATCATTGTTGCTGTTTTAATCTGTGCTGTTTTGTTGATAACAAAAGACTGGAAATTGCTTAAAGCCTTAAATATAAAACAATGGAAAACACTTGTGATTATTGGCTTGATTGGCGGTTCAATTCCATTTTTATTGTTTTTTAAAGGACTATCTTTAACAACAAGCGCCCAGGGTTCATTTTTACACAAAACAATGTTTATTTATGTGATAATTTTAGCAGCATTGTTTTTAAAAGAAAAAATAAATAAAAAACTCTTAATAGGCGGTTTGTTTTTATTGATTGGAAGCGCTTATATTTTACGATACATTCCGCATAGTTTGGGAATTGGTGATTTATTTATTGTTTTAGCTGTTTTGTTTTGGGCGATTGAAAATATTATTTCCAAAAAATTACTGAATGAATTATCTTATCGGATCGTGTCTTGGGGGAGAATGTTTTTTGGTTCAATTTTTATTATGATATTTTTAATTATTACTGGTCAGGCCAGCTTAATGGTTTCATTAAATTCAGGACAAATAATTTGGACATTAATTACGTCAATTTTGCTTTTCGGATATGTAATGACTTGGTACTCTGGATTAAAATCTGTGCCAGTGTCTTTGGCTTCTACAATTTTGCTTTTAGGCGCACCAATAACTACGTTGCTCTCTTTCCTTTATACTGGCGCAGTTGGCAAACAAGAAATAATTGGTGTATTTTTGGCCGCACTTGGATTGATTACAATTTTAAGTTTGGTTCGTAAGATAAAGATAGAAAAACATAATTTATGCAAGGACTTAAATTAGCTATTATATATGGCATTAAACCACATGAATTAGGATTTTGTGGGCCACGGGATACAAATAAGGATTTGTTGATTAAATATTTAAAAGGAGACAAAAGTGACGAAAAAAAAGTTAGAAATATTTTAAAAGGATTTGAAGCAGCTTATTCTTATTTAAAGCTTATCGCTAGCATTAACAAAATTAAAGATCCATTTAATGAAAAAGTAGTTCGTGCGTATTGGACTGGAAACAATTTGCTTGATAAAATAAAAGTTTCTGATTTGCAAAAAATGATTGTTAAGGATTTTTCAAAAAAGGGATTGTTGCCAAAGATTATTGCAAAAGAAAAGGCAAATTTAGTTCCTATAAATTCAAAACCACATCATAGTTTTCATGTTTTCATAATAGGTTCAATAACTGGCAGAATAAGGTTGGTTGAAAGATTAATGGACATATGTCGCATAGGGTGGGGAAGAGTAAAAAAAATTAGCAACAATAAATTGATAGTAGATTATCAGCCAATTATTAAAAAAAAGAAATTTGAATTAAGCAAATTAACGAAAAAAACAATTGATTGGGATAAAAATTTAATGTTGCAACCCAAAAAAGGTGACTGGGTGTCGTTTCATTGGAATCGAGCAGTAGAGGTGTTGAACGAAGAAGATAAAAAGAACTTAATTAAATACACAAAAATGACAATTAATTCTTTAAATAGTATAGATTAATATTTATGAAAATTAGAATAGATCACATTGCAAAAATTGAGGGACACGCAAGCTTTACCGCTGATATTGTTGACGGTGATGTCCATGCTGCAAAAATTAAAATTGAAGAAGGCGCAAGATTATTTGAGGGGATTATGCAGGGCAGAACAGATGAAGAAATTGCGGAAATCGGTTCGAGAATTTGTGGGGTGTGTCCGGTTGCGCATGTTTTTGCGGGATTCAAGGCGATTGAAAGTGCGTATAAAATGCAGGTTACTGAACCAGCGCTGTCATTAAGGAAATTAATGGCACTGGGGCAATTAATAAATAGTCATGCCTTGCATTTGTTTTTCTTTTCTTTGTCTGACTTTTTCGGATTTAAAAGTGACCTAGAGTTAGTTAATGCTTATCCCGAAAAAACTCATGATGCCGTAAAAATTCGAGATATCGGCAATAGGTTGGTAGAAATTATTGGAGGGAGATCGATTCATCCATTGACGCCTTGCATTGGTGGAATTAGAAAGTCGCCAGACACAGATGAATTAAAACAGCTTTTAAATGATTGCCAAAACAATTTAGAATTAACAATTAAATTAGGCGAGTTATTTATTAATTTAAAATATCCTGATTTCCACCGTCAGACAACATTTGTTTCTTTGTATGATCCCAATGAATATGCAATTTATGATGGCCAAATTAAAGTTGACAAGATTATAATGAAGCCAGAAAATTTTATATCTCTATTGAAAGAGGTTCAGAAAGGCAATGATGTTGCCAAAAGAACATCTTTTGCTGGCAAGAGTTATATGGTTGGGGCATTGGCTCGCTTAAACAATCATCGCGAGCAATTAAATCCGCAAGCCAAAGAATTGTTGGAAAAATCAAAATTAAAGTTTCCCTGTTATAATCCGTTTTACAATATTTTGTGTCAGGCAATTGAGTTAGTGCATTGCTTTGAAGAAGCGATTAAAATTTTAAATAAATTAGTTAACCAAAAAAATACTGTTTTTGAGCCCAAGATTGAAAACACTAGTGGGGCTGGTATTGGGATTATTGAAGCACCCAGAGGAATATTGTTTTATGGGGTTGAAATAAAAGACAGGATTGTCGAAAGCGTAAAAATTATTTCTCCAACCTGTCAAAATCTAACCAACCTAGAAGCAGATTTGGAAGAATTTGAAAAACTTGGTGGATTCAGTAAATTAAATAAAAAAGAGCGTGAAGATAAAATTAAAATGTTAATTCGCGCATACGACCCATGCGTAACCTGCGCAGTTCACTAATATGCATGACATGCATCTTGCACAACAAATTATCAAGATTGTTCTCGAGTACGCAGAAAAGAACAATTTTAAAAATATTAAAAAAATCGAACTAGAGTTGGGTTCGATTTTAGACCTGCCCGCAACGCCTGAGCACGCTCATGCTTGCGATGGCGGGCGGGGACATGACGAGATAATCTCTCCGGAAAATTTAATTTTTAATTTTAATTTACTTTCTAAAAACACCATCGCTCAATCCGCAGAGATAAACATAAAGTCGGTGACAGGGGACAGTTGGAAATTAATTTCAATCGAAGGAGGTAGTTAGAAATGTTCTTTAAAAAAGTTGTTATTTTTTTGTTTCTTTTTCTGTTGTGTTTTTGTTGTTTAGGGGCCAAGAATGATCCAACGTTTCCAGAAGAATTAATTTGGAAAAAAGATGTTTCTAAGTTAATTCTGGTCTCCTTGGATAATCAGTGCCTTGCTACCTATGAATACGGAAGATTAGTTCTGTGTTATCCAATTTCATCTGGCAGGAAAGATAGGCCTACGCCGATCGGAAAATTTAAGATTATCAATAAAGAGAAAAATGGATTTTCTGCGAAGTATAAAGCTCCTATGCCATGGACAATGGCGTGGGATGGACTTTATGCCCTTCATGCCGGTGAATTGCCAGGATATCCTGATTCGCACGGATGTGTCAGGCTTTTGCTTGATGACGCCAAACAACTTTTTTCTTGGGCAGAAATCGGAACAGAAGTATTAATTATTGGTTTCTTGGGTGAGTTAGATAGCTTTTTGAAAGACAAAGCGCCCCAATATGGCACACGGGCGTTAAGATAATTGAAAACTGATAGAATTTGTGACAGAATTGTAGGGGCTTCGGCCCCTCTTTTTTTAATAAAAAACCCACCCGTTTTAAGGGGTGGGGGAAGACACGCCGAGAAGTTCCATGATTCGTGAATGTAGACGCCAAGGAGTATCCATTATATATCCTCCGCTCATCCACGATATAATTTGCCCGTCCATCAGATTTCCTACGCCATCGGGTTTTCTTTTGGGGGCGATACCGGGTATCGCTAGATTTTGATGGCAGAGATTACAGGTAAATTGTTTCTCTCGAAATTCTTCTGGCCAGCCGATCATTATTATTTCTTCTTGATTTTCTGCTTCTTTCCAGTAAATAAACCTGATGGCTTCTGCGAGATGAATTTTAGGGTCATAAGGTTCGAAACTATCGAATGACTTCAGCCAAAGAGCTTTCATGTCATTTTCCTCCTTTGCTATAATATAATCCAAATCTTAATTTATTGCAATATCGTTCCGATTATATCTTTGTGCCCGTTTAAAAATTCTTTTGCGGACATTGGTTTTTTGCCTTCTAGTTGGAGGGTTTTTAAAATTAAAATTCCGTCTCCGGTTTGAACGGCCAATTGTTTATCCTCGTCTAAGAACACTTCACCAACTTTACGATTGGTATTTTTGTTTAAAATTTCCGCATTTAAAATTTTAACATTATTTTGGACTTTGGACTTTGGACTTTGGATTTCTGAATAGGCCGAAGGCCATTCAGCGTATGCTCTAATTTGACAATCTATTTCTTTCGCCGATTTATTCCAATCAATTTTTCCGTCTTCTTTTTTTATTAATTTGCAAAACGTCGCTTGAGAGTGGTTTTGTTCTTGTGGCGTAATTTTTCCTTCGATATAATCAAACAAATTTTTAATTAAAAGTTCAGCGCCAAGATCCGATAATTGATTTGATAATTCCGTGTAAGTAATTTTAGGATTTAGAACTTGGAGCTTAGAGATTCCAAGAATTGGTCCGTGGTCCAATTCTTGATCCATGACCATCAAACAAACTCCAGTTTCATTTTCGCCGTTTAAAATTGCAGATTGGATAGGGGACGCGCCTCGATATTTTGGTAAAAGCGATGGGTGAATATTCAGGGCTTTGTATTTAGGCATATCTAGGATTTCTTGGGGTATAATTTGGCCAAAAGCGGTAAGGATAATTAGGTCCGGATTCAGCTTCTTGATTTTAGTCACCCACTCTGGTTTTCGCACTTTATCGGGCTCCAGAACACTAAAATTAGCCCCCAGGGCCCACTTTTTCACTGGGGAGGGAGTAATGACCTGCTTTCTGCCAACGGGCTTATCTGGGGCTGTTATTACAGCAATAATTTCTAACCTCTTATGGGTGAGCTCAGGTACGGCTTTGCTAAAAATCCTTTCGGCAAATTCCGACGTTCCCATTAAAATTGTTCTAATTTTGTTTGGCATTGTCGCAAATTAATACTCCGTTGAGGTGATCATATTCATGTTGAATCGCACGTGCCAACATGTCTTTGGCTTTAATTTTAAACTCTTTTCCGTTTTCGTCCATTGCTTTTATCTTTAAGGACAATGAACGTTTGACGGGAATAAACATTCCCGGCAAACTCAAACATCCTTCTTCAACCATTTCTGTTTTTTTGGAAAGTTTAATTATCTCTGGATTTATAAAAACGCACTTATGTGAATAATCATTATTAATTACAAAAAGTTGAATATTTTTTCCAATTTGGCACGCAGACAACCCTACGCCATTATCTTTTTTCATGGTTTCTTGCATATCTTTAATTAAATTAAAAATTTCCTGATTAATTTCAGCAATGGATTGTGATTTTTTTCTTAATATTTGATTATCTTTTCCCGTTTGTAGTTTAAGTATCATAATGTATTTTTTGGATTTACCCCGCCATGGCGGGGTTAACCTCTATTTCCCATGTGGGTGGGACGATAATTAATATTTTGTTTCTTTCTTCTGTCGTTAGTTGTGATTTAATGATAATGTTCCATTTGTACGTCCCTTTTTCTCTAGAGATAAAGGCCGGTGATGGGCCGAAGATTTGTATTTTGGGTGAATCTTTTGCCTGTTGTTTTAATTTCTCTTTTAATATTATGCTTTCATTTTTGGCTCTAATAAAATCTTTATGCGAATATGACAATTTTATGATTTCAGAAAATGGAGGGTAATTGTATTTTTCTCGGGCTTCAATTTCCTCATTATAGAACGTATTAAAGTTATTTTCAATAGCCAATTTTATGGTTTTATTGTCGGAATTATAGGTTTGAATCAAGAATCGTTTGTTGGCCATATTTATAAGTTGATTTATGGTTTGAAAAACTCTTTCTGAACTTTTAAAATCAGGGAGATTCAGAATTGTATCAATTGAAATTATGGCCATTAAATCTGCTTTTAGTCCCTTATTTAGAACCATTTGCGAACCAATAAGCACAGAATTTTCACTATTATTAAATTCTGTAATAATTTTTTGTTGTTCTGCCGGTTTTTCAGAGATATCGCCATCAAGACGAAATACTTTTTTGGCAGGAAAGATTTTTTTTATTTCTGATTCTATTTTTTGTGTTCCAGCGCCCAAGTATTTTATTTTAATGCTTTTACAAACAGGGCAGAGCACTGGCGCAATGTCGTCTTTCCCGCAATGATGACAAACTAAGCGCCGAGATGGTTTTTCTTCATGATAGACCATGGGGGTTTCACAAGAATGGCACTTGGCAATGTATCCACACTCTCGACAAAGAACAATTGTTGACGTTCCGCGACGAGCAATAAATAAAATTGTTTTATTCGAATTTTCTAATTTTTCTTTAAGTTCGCTACTGATTACAGAAAAATTTCCATTTTTCATCTCCAGCTTCATATCTACGATGGAGTTTAAATTTTTCAGCCCGGGGCTGACCCGCCTTGGGCGGGCAATTAACAATTTGTATTTTTTTTGCTTCGCCCAATAATTGGTTTCAATTGATGGCAAGTTGGTTTTTAAAATTAATTTTGCATTATGGATCTTTGCTAGTTGAATTGCAATATTTTTGACGTTGTAATATGGTTTTCTGCCCCAAGATTGATAAAGATTACTTTCCGAATCTTCAACAGTAATTGATTTAAGATTTTTATGTGATGCGAATACCAAGGATTTGGTTTGGGGTGTTAGTGTTAGATTTCGGATTTCGTGCTTCGGATTTCGAATTTTATTTGCCAGAAAAATTCTGGCAAATAGCCCTATTGGTGCAAAATAATATTCGGAAAGCCAGATCAATAATTCGATTTGTTTTTCGTTCAGAATCTGTTTTAAATTTTTATTTTTTTCGATCGGTCTAATTTCAAAATCAGCATATTTTTTGAGTCGCAATTTTTCCTGATCCATTGATCTACATTCTAATACGATTGCATCAATTTTTTTATTGCGCAAAGGGACCTTAATTAAGAATCCGGGATCAATCTTGGAAACCGAAAAATAACTCAAAACTTGTGAGCTTGGCCTGGGAATTTTGATTAATGGTATAACATTAAGAATATACATCAATTCCATTTTATCACTTTAAGGTGTTATAATAAAGGCATGAACAAAAAAAGACTATTTATTGCAATTAATTTGCCAGAGACAGTTAAAGATAAACTTTTTGATTGGGAATTAAAATTGGAAAAGGAATATGAACTTGGCGAGTTTCGTGGAAAAAATATTAATTGGGTGATTAAGAAAAATTTACACATCACTCTGGTTTTTATTGGCAATGCAACCGATGACGAAACATATGGGATTGCCAAAACCATAAGAGATGTTGCCAAAAATCACCAACAGTTTTTTGTTAATTTAGATAAAATTATTCTTGGCCCCTCGGATGGAAGCGCAAGGATGTTTTGGGCTCAAGGAGGCAAAAGTCAAGAACTAGCCGAATTGCAGTTTGATTTAGAAGAATCGTTAGATATTGGCGACAATCCACAAAAAGAAGCCCGAGCTTTTAGTCCGCACGTTACCTTGGCAAGATTAAAATCTAATGTGAGTAAAATAATCAAAGAAAAGGGGATAATTGAGAAAAAAATAAATTATCAAATTCCAATCGAGAGTATCGAATTGATGCAATCCACTCTTGGTCGTTCTGGTCCCGAATATACAACATTAGAATTGGTAGAATTAGGAAAATGAAGATTGATTTGTTTGGAATACAATTTGATAATTTGACAATGGATGAGGCGGTGGAGCAAACAAGAGGTTTTGTGGTTTTGGCATATTCGGAATTTGTGGTTAGGGCGCAAAAAGACAAAGAATATAAAGAAATTTTAAATAAAGCAGATTTTTGTCTTTGCGAGAGCAGGGGACTATATTTGGTTGCGAGATTAATTGGTAAAAAATTGAAAGAGAACATTAATGGTATTGAGTTAATCTATGATTTAAGTCAAAAGTCAAAAGTCAAAAGTCAAAAGTTATTTTTATTTGGTGCGACGGAAGAAGTTGTCAAAAAGGCAGCAGAAAAATTGGGAGATAGTGTTGTTGGTTTTGAACATGGATATCAGGACTATGATTCAGTAATTCAAAAAATAAATTTAATTAAACCAAATATTTTATTGGTTGGACTGGGAAGCCCCAAGCAAGAGGAATTTATTTATAATAATTTGTCTAAAATGTCAAGCGTTAAATTGGCAATCGGCGTTGGCGGGGCATTCGATTTTATTTCCGGGCGCGTTAGACGCGCTCCACGCATTCTGCAAAAGATTGGTTTGGAATGGTTGTGGAGATTAATTATTCAGCCCAAGAGATTTAAGAGAATTTCTAAAGGAGTTGCTGGTTTGATTTGCTTGACCTTAAAAAATATGCTACACTTAAAAAAAGATAATAATTAACATCAAAAAATATATGTATTGGATTATTGGAATAATCGTAGTCGTTGTGATTGTTTTGTTGATTGTCTCTAAAAAAAAATCACCAAAAACAGACGCAATAAACGCAGAAGAATCGAAGCCAGAAGTGCCAGGGGAGAACAAGCCGACAGAATAAATTTTATTTAGCGTTATAAAAAACCAACCTCTCTATAGTGTTGGTTTTTTTTGACCTTTTAACTTAATTTTGATAAGATTATATTATGAAAATAGGTGTTGATTGTCATACTTTAAAAAAAACAAAAACGGGCGTAGCCCGTTATTTGGCTAACTTGCTTGACTATTGGCAAAAAAAAGAAAACACAGATTTCATTTTATATTCAATGGAGAACGTAAAAAATCCACTTAACATAAAAAGTACCGCTTTATATTATAATTTTTCATTACCCAGACAAGCAAAAAAAGATAAAGTTGACATCTTGTTTTTGCCGTCTTATATGCGACCATTCTTTTGTGGAGTTGATACTGCGGTGGCAGTTCATGACGTTTCTTACTTTATCCATCCAGGGTGGTTTGATTTTTATCACAGAATGATTTATAGAATATTAACCAAAAGAGCAATAAGAAAATCGAAATTCATTTTTGTTCCATCGGAATATACAAAGCAAGAAATTTTAAAATATTTCAAAAATAGAATTGATGCAACAAAAATTCATATTGTTTATTTGGCCTCAGATGAAAAATTCAATAACGTTAAAGATCAAAACAAAATACAAGAGATAAAGCAAAAATATAAATTAGAAGATAAATATTTATTATCTGTTGCATCAATTTTTAATCGCAGACATGTTTTAGAATCAATTAAGGCGTTTGAATTAATTTTAAATGATCATCAATGCTTACAGTTTTTAATTAGTGGTAGAAACTTAACCAACCCATTTCAAGATATTGACGCAGAGATAGAAAGAATTAATAAAAAATTTAATAATAGAATTATTAGAATAGATCATATCGATGAAGATGATTTAATTTATTTATATCGGGGCGCAGAGATATTTTTATATCTTTCAGAATATGAGGGGTTTGGCTTGTCACCGTTAGAAGCAATGGCCTGTGGATCTCCAGTTTTATCTACAAAATTAACCTCATTGGCTGAGGTTTTAGGGGACTATCCAATTGCAGTTGAAAATCCAAATGATGTTGATGAAATTAAAGAAAAAATGATTAAGGTGTTAAGCGATGAACAATTAAGAAAAAAAATGGTCGAAAAAGGATTGGAACGTGTAAAATCTTTTTCTTGGCAAAAAACAGCAGAAGAAACATATGACGTGTTGCAAGGATCCACAAAATAAAGACCGTATAGTGTTTAAACTTTTATTGGGAATTGAAATTTTTTCATTAACTTTGGTTTGTCTGGGCATTGCGCCCAGGGAATTAATTCTGGTTTCTAGTGCCTTGGTGTTGTTTTATTTAATTGTTAGTCCAATAGAAGACGGATTATTGTTTTTTATTGCTTCAATCCCAATTTTTGTTGCCTTGCCAATATCGGAAAATTTCGATTCGTTAAGTGCGGGAAGATTGTTTATTTTAATTTTGTTTTTAAAGTGGTTATGGCAGAAAAAAACTCTTATTTTACCTAAAATAAAGTTTTTGTCATTTAAAGAAATTTTTAAAAATTACAGACTTGAATTGTTTTCTTTAATTTTATTAATAATAATGGGGATTTCATTAATTAATGCGATTGACATTGGCGCAGGAGCAAAAAGGTTGATTTATTTAATTAATCTTATCGTGCTGTTTGTAATGATTAAGGATTTAATTAAAAATCACGAATATTTTAAAAGAACAATTAAAGCAATTTTAATTTCTTTGGGTATTGTTTGTGTGATCGGTCTGTTGCAATTGATTAGTGCTTACTTTTTTACAATTGGTGGTTTTTGGGATTGGTGGGCTGATCATATTTCTTTAAGTTTTTATGGAGAAAATTTGCGACAAATTGTTAAAACCAACAATGCGTGGTTTATTGCATCTCCTAGCGGATCTTCGGTGATTAGGTTGTTTGGATCTTTCACGGATCCACATAGTTTTGCTTTATATATATTATTAGCATTGCCATTTGTTATTTCAATATCAATTTTTGCATTTAAACAAAAATTTAACAAAAGATGGTTTTGGTGGCTTTTGTGTTTATTTTTTATAATTTTGTCTGGCACGAGAGGGATTTGGTTTGGAATTATTGCTGCTTTTTTGGCGGGAATTTATCTTTTGATTAGAAAAATGAATCAAAGTCGTGTTGTTTCGAGCATTATGGTTATATTGGTTGTTTTTATTGCCCTGGTGCCAGTTGTCTCTGTTTTTACAACCATTCCTCAATTTAATGAACACGGATCTTCTCAAGATGCATCCTTGATTCTTAAAAGATTGATTTCGGTTTTGAATTTAGACGAAACTTCAAACCAAGGGAGAATTTATATTTGGAAAAAATCACTAGAGAGCTTTAAACAATATCCACTATTGGGTGTTGGTACGGGGAATTTTCCGATTATATTAGAACAGGACATTGCACTGGCAAAGGCGGGATCATCAGCGCATAATCTATATCTTAATTTTTTAGCCGAAAATGGAATTTTTGCTTTAATCTTAATTGGTTTGATTTTTTTAGAATCATTAATTGCCCTGATCTCAATATTAAAATTAAATTTGTCTTGGCGAAACAGAATTTTGATTACGGGATTATTTGTGTTTTTATTTTGGACGTTTGCTTATTGTTTTTTCGATATCGCACTATTAGATGAAAGGGTATTTTTGTTATTCTTAACTATTTTGGGATTAATTTTTGCAATTAAAAAAAATCCTAAGGTTCTAGAAAATGAATAAATTAGTTTCAATTGTTATTTTGACTTATAATTCGGAAAAATATATCGAAGATTGTTTAGAGTCGATTTTTTCGCAAACATACAGAGATATCGAAATTATATTGATTGACAATAACTCCAAAGACAATAGCGTTAAATTATTAAAAGAAAAATTAAAAAACTACAAAGGAAGCCAACGAATAATTATAAACAAAGAAAACTCTGGTTATGTTGGTGGAAATAATATTGGAATTAAAGAAAGCAGGGGAGAATATGTTGTTATTGTTAATCCGGATGTTGTTCTGAAAGATAATTATATTGAAGAGGTTGTAAATGAATTTGAGCAAAATCCTCAAATCGGATCAGTTCAGGGGAAATATTATCAATTAAACAACGGAATTAAAACAAAAATTATAGATACTGTTGGATTTGAATTTTTTAAATCGGGAAGATTAATAGACGAAGGACAAGGAGACGAAGACGTTGGTCAATACGAAGCAAAAAGAGAGATTTTTGGCGTGAATGGTAATGCTGCTGCTTATAGACGAAAGACTTTAAATGATATAAAATATAAGGAAGAATACCTTGATGAAGATTTTTTCTGTTATGCAGAGGATTTTGATTTAGCATGGAGGGCAAAGACAAGGGGATGGAAATGTATTTATGCCCCACAAGCAATTCTTTGGCACGACAGAACAAGTTCAAAAACAATTAGCGGAGGATGGAAAACGTTTAGAACGATTAGAAGGTCCCAACCATTTTGGATTCGTAAAATTAGTTGGCGCAATACCTGGTTCACATTTATAAAGAACTTACCATTAAAATCGTTTTTTCATCCGCAATTTCTTAAATATCAAATTAAATTCGGTTTCTATCTTTTATTTTTTGAGCCGAAAGTTTTGTTGGCAAAATTTGAAATTATAAAATTATTACCAAAAATGTTAAAAAAGAGAAAATATGTTCGACTCAATAACGCCACCGAAAGGGTTTAAAAAAATATTTAGAAGGCACAACCAAGAACAAGAGAACAATATAGAAAAAGAGGTGCCAAAAAAATTCAACAAAAAAAAGTTGATTATTTGGAGTGCAATTATAATTCTTTTACTTGTTCCTGCTTTTTATATTTTCAAAACCGGCGCTGCATTTTCTAAGATTATTACAATCAAGAATATTGCTTGGGAAAAGATTTTTGGCACACTTCCAACCGCAGAATATACTCCACCCAAAGATGAAAACAGAATGAATTTTTTACTTTTGGGAATCAGGGGAGAGGCCGAGGCCAATGTTGGTGGGTGGCTTACAGATGCGATTATGATTGTAAGCATAGATAAAAATACTGGCCGGGTTGCATTAATCTCGGTTCCTCGAGATTTATATTTACAAATGCCCGGAGAGGTGACTTATGAGAAAATTAATACTGTTTATGCAATTGGAAACAAAAAGTACGAAAATGGATTAGATTATGCCAAAAAAACATTGGCCTATGTATCGGGGCTTTATATTGATCAGGCGGTAGAAATCAACTTTGATGCATTCAAAGATGTTATTGAAATTTTGGGTGGCGTGACGGTTAATTTAGAAAAACCATTTACAGAAGATAGACAATGGGGTTGTGATGCAATGGGTAAAAATTGCATACCATTTACGCTCGGCGCAGGAGAACAAACATTAAGCGGTGACACGGCATTACTTTATGTGCGTTCGAGATTTTCAAGTAGTGATTTTGATAGGGTGCGAAGACAGCAACAGGTTTTGGTAGCGATTAAGGACAAAGTATTGTCTCTGGGGATATTAACTGATCCCCTAAAGGTTAGTGGAATAATTGATATTTTGTCTAAAAACATTAAGACCGATGTAAGTCCTTGGCAGGTTCCGGATTTATTAAAATTGGCTCAAAAAGCAAAAACAGATAAAATTATTAGAAAAGTGTTTGAAAATTCTCCAGAAGGAATGCTTTATGAGAGTAAGATTAATAATATTTATGTTCTTTTGCCAACAGCAAGTAATTTTGATAAAATTAGGGAGGCTTGTCAGAATATTTTTAAATAATGAAGCTTTCAATAATAATTACTCATCATAATACTTTAGAGTTGTTAGATCTTTGCATCAAATCAATCAAAGACACTGTTAAGAACCTAGATTATGAAATTATTGTTGTTGACAGTTAAGCTAAAGAAGAGAACCAAGAATTTATAAAAGATAAGCATCCAGAAATAAATTATTTGGGTTTTAAAAAAAATTTCGGTTATTCTAAAATAGTAAATAAGGGGACTGAAAAGGCACGGGGAGAATATATTTTAATTTTGAATGCCGATATTATAGTTTTGGAGAATACAATTTCTGAAATGATGAATTATTTAGATAAACACAAAGATGTTGGAATCGTTGGTCCACAACTTCTGGATTTTACAAACAACATTCAGGCGTCATGTTTTAATAATCCGAATTGGAAGACAATTTTAACCAGAAGAACATTTTTGGGAAAAACTAAATGGGGCAGAGAGGTTTTGAAGAAATTCACTTTGGCTGACACAAGAACTGATTCAGCACGAGAAGTTGACTGGGTTCAGGGTTCAGCAATGATGTTCAGAAAAAGTGCAATCGAAAAAGTAGGATTATGGGACGAAAGATTTTTTATGTATTTTGAAGACGCTGATTGGTGCAGAAGGTTTTGGCAAAACAATTTGAAGGTGGTTTACTTGACCAACGCAAAAATGGTACACTATTATCATCGTAGCAGTAAAAAATTTGGTATAATTATTGATGTAATATTTAATAAATACACAAGAACGCACATTATTAGTGCGTTAAAGTATTTTCGAAAATATGGGTTTTAAAAGAAAACATATAAAAATTATAGTTACCGTGGTTGTGGTGGTGATATTATTTGCTGGTGGTTTTTTTATTGGAAAACAATCTTCGAATAATTCATCAACTTCCAGCCAAATCTTCTTTAATCGAGAACTGGGCAAGCCAGCACCAATGGATTTTAGTCCGTTTTGGCAAGCACTCAAGGTTTTGGAAGATAAATATGTTAATAGTGACAAAATTGATTATCAGAATTTGTTGTATGGAGCAATCGAGGGAATGACTAATTCGCTTGGTGATGATTATACTGTGTTTATGAAGCCAGAAAAAACTGATTCTTTTATGCAAAGCGTAAGTGGCAAAGATAGTTTTGAGGGCGTGGGAATGGAACTTGGTTTAAAAGAAAAAGTTTTGACGGTTGTGGCGCCACTTGAAGGAACTCCAGCATTTAAGGCCGGAATTAAGGCTGGTGATAAAATTTTAAAGATTGACGACAAAACAACGGAGGGCATGCAAACAGAAGAGGCCGTGGGCTTAATTCGCGGGAAAAAAGGCACTACGGTGGTATTGTCGATTATCAGAAGTGGATTTCAGGAACCAAAAATATTTTCTTTGGTTCGCGATAATATTGAAATCCCAGTGATGAGATGGGAAATGCGGGACAATGACATTGCCTACATTAAAATTTATCAATTTACCTCAAATCTTCCCGACAAGTTTAAAGATGCCGTATCTGGACTATTGAAAAATAATGCCAAAAAAATTATTATAGATTTAAGAAACAACCCTGGGGGATATTTAGAAACTGCGGTTGATATCGTTAGTTGGTTTAATCCAAAAGGATCGGTAGTTTTGAAAGAAGAATTTAAAAATGGAGAAGGGGATGAATATGTGAGTCGTGGTTATTCTGCGATAGCCGACCTTCCAGTTGTTGTGTTGGTTAATAAAGGTTCGGCATCGGCGTCCGAAATTATGGCTGGAGCGCTTAGAGACATTAGGGGCATAAAATTGGTTGGCGAAATTACTTTTGGCAAGGGTTCAGTTCAAACAGTTGAAAAATTTAGGGATGGTTCCTCGTTAAAAGTAACCATTGCCAAATGGTTAACCCCTTCTGGAGTTTCAATTAATGAGGAGGGGTTAAAGCCAGACTTTGAAATTGAGTATACTGACGAGGACTATAGCAACAATAGAGATCCTCAATTAGACAAGGCGATTGAATTGTTAAGTAAATAAAATAAATGGAAGTTATTCTCTTAAAGGATGTTGCCGGATTAGGCAAAAAGGGGGAAATGAAAAATGCGGCCGATGGGCATGCGAGAAATTTTCTTATACCAAAAAAATTAGTTAAAATTGCTACAGACAAAGCAATCAAAGGATGGGAACAGGAAAAAGTATTGGAGGCGCAAAAAGCAGAACAAGCATTACAGCACGTTGAAGAAGTTGTTTCACAAATTGACGGACTTGAAATAGAAGTGGCGACTAAAATGGACGAATCGGGAAAACTTTATGGTTCGATTAATGACCAAAGAGTGAGTCAGCTATTTAAGGACAGGGGATTTGATATAAAGAAAAACCAAATCAAAATTCTCCAACCCATTAAAGAAGTTGGAGAATATCCGATAACGATTAGTTTCGATCATGGACTGGAAGCAGAAATAAAACTGATAATTATTGATGAGGCCTCATTGAAAATCAAGCCAGAAGAGAATTAAACAACATCAACAGTTTTAAAAAGTTTTTTCTTACCATTGAATCCGATTTTGGAGGTAGTTCTAAATTTAACAGTTCCCGGTTTGATTGCATATATAGTATCGTCATGTCCTCTTTTAACGTTTTTACCGGCAATAAACCTTGTACCTCTTTGGCGGATAATAATACTGCCAATTTGAGCTTTTTGCCCTTGGTAAAGTTTTACGCCCAAATATTGTGGTTGCGAGTCTCGTCCTAGTTTAGTCGATCCCGCGGATTTAGTTGTTGACATAGTCGCTTTGCGAAATTAAAAATTAAAAATTAACTTTTGACTTTTGACTTTAAACTTTTAACCTATTCCATGTTAACAAAATTAAAAGACTTTGTCAAAAGGAATGGCCATGACATGTTTATTGTCGTGGTTATTGTTTTAATCGCCCTAATCTTCTTCGGCCTGGGCCGTTTATCCGTGCCCGACAAAGAACCAATTATTCTTTCTCCACCTTCTTCATGCTCGCCTTGATGATCGTAAGTTCTTTGTTTGGTTTTTTTGCAGACTCGAGTTGGTCTTGAATTGGCGAGGGGAGGGTCTTGATTATTTGCTCTAATTTTTTAATATCATAACCCCCAACTCTAATTTGGTTTAAGCGTGTAATAAAACCAGTGTCCCCAAACACTCTTTCAATTTTTTCTCGATCTAAATAATTTTCAATGATATCTTTTAATTCATTAATTTTTTTATTGTTTTGAGTGTTGTTGTTTTTTAAATCTAAAAATTGATTAATAATCTTTTTGATTTGTTCGTCATCAACGGTTGCTTCTTTATATAAATGTTTCCACATTGGGCAGATTTTCTTGTATCCGCACCAATCGCAAAGCACCGATGGCATTGGTTCGAATTCACTTTTTTCGATTTTCTTTAATTCTGTCCAAACGTGTTTTTGTATAATATCTAATTGTTCTTTGGTTCGGTGGGTAGAAATCGTTTCCTGGTGTTTTAAATAATATAGAGTTAATTTGATATTTTCAATTCCGTTTTCTATAAATTGTGGCCAGCGATTCATTATTCCTAAACAATACAAAGACATCTGCATGCTATTGTGGATATCTTTTTGTGATGGAAGTTTTTTGGTTGTTTTATAATCAACAACCTCAATGCCATCTTTAGTTTTATCAATTCTATCAATAATTCCCGTTAAAAGGCATTTTTCTTCTTTGTTTTCGGGATTTTCGAGCAAAACTTCAAATCTGGTTTCGGTGCCAAGCACAGAAAAATTATCTTTGATTTTTAAATAATTTTCATAATAGTTTTTGAGAATTTTTATTGCTTCGCGGAAGTAGATCATATCCTCGTCTCCCTGAAAAACTGTATTGTCCCATTTTTCTTTGAGAAAATTTAATAATTGGTCCAAAGTAGGGGAGACCGGCGTTTGTTTATGAAACCACTCTAATGTCTCGTGCAATTTTCCGCCAAAAACGGCTTCTTTGGTTTTTGGGCCTTTAATCTTATCAATAACTTGAAATTTATATTTAAGTGGACACTGTTTAAATGTGTCCAATGCGGAGTATGAAATTCTTAACGTTTTTTGTTCCATATTTTAATTATACAATGAATTTATATAAGAAAGAACCCCGACGTAAAAAGCCTGCCTGCCGGTAGGCAGGTCGGGGTAAATAAAAAGAGGAAGTGCTTTTGGCCCTTCCTCTCGGGTTGATCCGAATAACGATTCGTCTCGATCTCTCCTTATTTTTTATACAAAAATCTGTATTTCTTCTGCCAAACGTACATTTTTCTGAGCCCAATCCTTATTACTAGGTCTTCGCCCAGAAAGAAGTTCCATCCTCCAACGTACATCGATTCTGCCTTGTCTGGTCCGATTTTTCTGAACAGCCCTTGTTGTGTAAGGTCAGCGATGAAATGGATAAAATATTCTCCATTTTTTAATGTCCCAAAAGGAACGATTGAATCTGATTTTTCCATCTTTTAGCCCTCCTTAAGAGCTAATTTTAATTTAGCAAACAATCGAATTTTTTGCAACCCTTCGATAAAAATTCAGGGTAAAGAAAAAAATATCTATACGCCATAATTACGCCATGGCGTTTATATGGCGCATTAAAAAGTCAAATAAAAAGGGGAAACAATGGTCGTGAATTGTTTCCCGGCTTTTTGGCCACGCTCTTTCGAGCCACCCTTGAACACGACCGGGTGCTGATCTGCGAGAGTTCTCGTCCCCTGGACGGGTCAGATCGTGATAGCTTGGATTAGGTGGCGCATGATGCACCTCTTCAATTTTTAATTTAGCAAATATTAATTGTGTTTGCAAGGGGATAGAATTATACGCGTACACTTTTATCGCGATCGCGACAAAGTTGTATGTTGTTATATGCTATTTAATCAAATAAAAAAGCAGGGGAGAGGAAGGTCTCTCCACCTGCGCTGTGCTATTCTTTTAAATTTTTTCCACTATGGAACTGACGGTGGATTAATCTTTTAACGGATGAAATTGTTTGTGAGTCTTTTCTGCATAACGATCAGATGCGTGGACATAGCGAGTGGTGGTATTTAATGATTCATGGCCCAGCAACACTTGGATAGCGGCCGGGTTGGCGCCTTGTTCGGCTAAATAGGTTGCAAATCCATGACGAATCGAATGTGCAGATAGGGGAATGTTAATTCCCAATAATTCTCTGTATTGTTTGATTTTTCTTTGTAAATAACTGGGCGTTATTCTTCTGTTTTTTTCGTCCATATTGCTTCCGGAAAATGGTATAAACACGAAAGAGGAGTCGTCCAGTCTTTCTTTTAAATATTCTCCCAAATGTTTTTGAGCACGATGAGTAAGATATACAAATCTTTCTTTTTTGCCTTTTCCCCTAATAAAAATTCTTCCGCTTTTATCAATTTGATCTGATTTAAAATTAAGAAGCTCAGAAATTCTCATGCCAGTAGAAAATAGAAGTTCCAGCATCGCACGATTTCTTAGACCGATTATTTTATTTTTTTCTATCTGTGTTGGCGACTCTATTAATCTTTTAATTTCCTCAAATTCTGATACTCTGGGATGTTTTTTTTCGGTTTTTAATAATTTTATGGATTCTGGGGCTATTGGCGAAACATAATCCATGTCAATTAAATATTTTATATACGATCTTAGAACGGAAAGCATTCTATTTATGGAATAACTGCTTAGTTTTTTTTCGCCATGCTGATGTTGTGCAGTTCTTCTATCAACAGAAGAAAGATATGCGCGATAATTAAGTATTGTTTTTTTGTTGGCGTCTTTAAATTCAGTATTTATTTCACTTAAAAAGTCTTGAAATACGTTCAAATCTCTTTCGTAATTATAAAGAGTTTCTTCGGATAAATTATTTGTTTGAAGATTTAATAAAAAATCATCTAAGAGCGGAAGTTTAATCATAAGATTTATGTTTTTAGTTCGATTATATATTCTTCGGCGGGGATAATTAAAAAAATAGAATCTTTTGTGGTTAAAAGATTATACAAAAGTTTATACACAGAAGTTGTGCCGATTTCTATGTACATAGGAGGCCCTGAAGATTTTGAAGAAATTCCAATATCCGCTCTTCCCATATTTAATGCTGGTTCTAAGAATGTTGAATGTCCAGTTTTTTTAAAATAATTTGCCGTTGCACTCATCATTTTTCTGTGCCACTCTGTGATTAAGCTTGTTTTTGTTTTGACATTTAAATCTAACGAATATTCTTTAGTGGTTATGTCTCGATGATTGTGAATAATTTTGATTTCATTCGGTTCGTTTTCCAATATGCCTTTTATGTATGCATTTCTTAGGCTTTCTGGAGTTATCGGATCAGAAAAATCTATTAAGTTGCCATATTTTTCTACCATTCGTTCAATTGATCGGACGGTTAATCGAATAGGGGATTGGTCGTTTTCTTTTCTTGACCTGTAATTAATAAATAGTGCTTTATCGTCATCTTTTCTATTGTCTAAATATTTTAAAAGCCATTCCGTGGTTTTTGATGGAACGCAAACCGTTCGATTGTTTCCTTCCCTACCAAAAATATCTATAATTGCTCTGTTTGTGAAATTATCAACTCTAATATTATTTTTGTTTAGAGTTGATAATTCTGTAATTTTTAGTCCCGTTGAAGTAATAATTTCCAATATGACCCTATCGCGTAATCCAATATTGTGCGACGTATTGGGTTGCTGTAATAATTCCTCTAACTGAACTGTGGTTAAAATGCTTTTTGTGTTGTTTTTTTCTTTTTTGGGAAGTTTTATTTTTTGAAAGGAAACAGGGCAGGGGATATTTTTTTCAGATAAATATTGAATAAAGACCCTGATGGCAATTAAGTAATAATTAACAGTGATAGGTTTTATCTTATGGGCAGAAAGATACCCATTGTATTGGTCTATTGTGTTTATGGATAGATGCTGGGGCGTGAGGTGAGTCAAATTAGATGTTTTTAACCAAGAAATAAAGCGATCAAGATATCGACCATAATTCTCAATGGTTTTGTCTGAAAAATCTCTTTCGTCTTTACAGTATTTATAAAAATCTAATATATATTCTATTAATGATTTGTTATTATTCATATTCTTTATGTTCTCCTAAAGTTCATAATTTTTATTAGGGGAGTCGTGAATTTAGTTGTCTCCAGGGACGTTAGTATGAAGACTCAGTGTAAGGGTTATTATACCGAGTCTTCTATATTAATAATAAAACCTTAAAATGGCCAAGTCAAGGGAGTCAGACTCCCTCAACCCTCTCCTCTGTTGATAAGCGTGAAATGTTTTGTGTGGGATTTATTGTAAATATTTTTGTGGATCTAGATGCGCACCAATAGGAACCGTTCCGTACCACGCTTTTTGTATCTGAACTGACTCTGATGTATAAACTCCAAAATGAACATGCGCTCCAGTTGAATATCCTGTACTCCCCTCATAACCAATAATATCGCCTCTTTGCACCTCGTCACCGGCCCTAAAACCGCCATAACCGGACATATGACCATATAAAGTGGTCAGTTTATTGTCGTGTTCCACCATTATCCACTTGCCGTAAGCGTATTTGCCACAGTTCCCTATTGCTAAAATTTTTCCACCTCGAGCTGATTTAATTGGTGTTCCATATTTTGTAGATATATCTATACCATTATGGAACCCGCTAGCATACATTTTCTTGCTAAAAGCAGTATAACCATATCCCTGGGTCAAAACCCCTTCCATTGGCCAACTAAGGGCTCCAGGGCGTGCTTCTATGGAGTTCGGGTCAATGGTAGCCTTTATTTTGTCTTCTAAATCGAATATTGCTTGTTCTACTTCTTGTTGTTTTCTGAGGGTGTCATTTAAGAGTGCCTGGTATTGCTTTTCTTGCCCCTTAGTTTGAACAAGCAAAGTATTTTTTTCCTGTTTTTGGTTATCAACAATTGATTTCTGACTTGAAAGTTGATTTTTGAGTGATGCCAATTGATTCTTTTGAATTTCAGCACTAGATTTTTGTGTTTCCATTTCCCTTTTAATATTTTGAAGACCAGTGATATTTATTTGAATACTTTCTTGTATCGATTCCATATAATGTATTTGGTTCATAAAATCAGAAAGATTGTTTTGGGTTAAAACAATTTCCATTAAAGATTCTTTATCATATTCTGCCATAATTTGTAATAAATCAGAAATTTCTTTTATTTTTTTATCAATTTCGTCTTGTTTTAGATTAATATCTAGTCCCAGTGATTCAATTCTTAAAGACGTAGCAGAAATTCTGCTACCTGTCACCGATATGTCTCCTTGAAGCGCCTTAATTCTGCCAGCAATGATTGCAAGTTGATTATTGAGGGTGTTTTTTTGTGATTGAGTGCTAGACAATTCTTTTTGGTATTCGGCTGCCTGTGCTTCTAGTTGCTTAATCTCTTGTTCTTTTTGACTTATTTGTGCTTGTAAGTCGTCAACCAAACCAGCAGAACAAACGCTTGGTAGTAACCAGGTGCCTAAAAATAAGATACAAATTGTAGTGATTATTTTTTTCATTTAATTAAATCGATTGCTTTTTGTATTCTTTTTAATGTTTCGGACTTCCCTAATATTTCCGCGATTTCAAACGGACCTGGTGATTTTTCCTGTCCGCTCAATGCAGAACGTAACGGCCATAACAGTTGTCCGCGATCTATTTTCCCATCAGAATTTATGAATTTTTCTGCTTCCGGTAAAAGGATTTCTTTTAATTTTTCAACCTCAAAATTATCATCTTTAACGTCGCACAATATTGAATAGGATTTATTTAAAGATTCTAGTGTTTTTTGATTTGTGGCGTCTTTCCATGTCAGTATGCTTGAATTATACTCTAATTCCTTAAAAAAGAAAGCACTTGACTCCTCTATATCGGACAGCCTAGTCATTCTTTCCTGTTCGAGTTTAACAATTTTTTCAATTGTTTTTTTGTCTAAACTTGAATCTTTCGGTAAATATGGCAAACATAGTTCGGTCAATTTTTTTATTTTCATTTTACGAATATATTGGCCATTAATCCAATCTAATTTGTCGGTATCAAAAATCGCAGGATTTTTATGAACTTTATTCCAGTCAAACATTGTAATTAATTCTTTTATATCCAATATTTCATTAGATTTATCGGGAACGCTTAGAATCATTAGACCAATAAAATTAATTAAGGCCTCCGGTAAATATCCTTTTTCAAGAAAGCTTTCTACTGCCACGTCTCCTTTTCTTTTGCTTAGCTTTCCGCCATCCTTGCTTAACATTAAAGATAAATGCACAAAAATTGGTGGTTCCCATCCGAAATATTTATACAACAAGAGATGTTTTGGCGTAGAAGGGATCCACTCCTCCCCTCTTGTGACATGAGTAATATTCATTAAATGGTCATCAATAACAACCGCAAAATGATAAGTTGGGAATTCATCGGACTTAATTAAAATTTGATCATCAATTAAGTCGGTTTTAAATTCGATTTCTCCGCGGAGTAGGTCATTAAATTTTATCGTCTCCCCTTCTGGTACGACCATTCTGATTGTATGGGGAACCTTGTTCTTTAAATTTTCATCAATGGTTTTTTGGTCTAGATTGCGACAGTGCTTATCATACATTGGCGCTTGTTTTTTTGCAACTTGTTCTTCGCGCATTTCTCCCAATCTTTTTTCAGTACAAAAACAATAATATGCTTTTTTCTCTTTTAATAATTGATCTGCATATTTTTTATAAATATTCAGTCTTTGGGATTGGAAAAGGGGTCCTTCATCAAATTTAATGCCGAAAGTGTTTAAAGTTTTTAATAGGGACTCAATTGCGCCTTCAACAAATCTTTCTTGGTCGGTGTCTTCAATGCGCAAAATAAAATCACCTTTTTCTTTTTTGACAAACAGATAATCAAATAAAATGGTGCGCGAACTGCCAATATGCAAAAAACCCGTTGGTGACGGCGCAAATCTTACCCTAATTTTATTCTTTTCGGGCATATCTATATTTTAGCATAAAAATAAAATAAACAACCCCCGTTTTAATGTTTACGAGGCTAATCCTCGTAAGATGGTTCTAATATGATATTTTGAATATTGTCCGTTTCCATTTCTTTTAGCCATTTATTGATACTTTGTTTATACTTCGTTTCTCCATTAAGGGTTTCTAATAAAAATTTACGACTTGTAATTGATGGAAAATTTTTCTTGCCACAATAATCTAAATGACTGGACCATCTATAATGATTTAAATATTCTATGGCCTTATCATAATCTTTTATTTTTCTGTATCGCCACTCGGGGAATTGCATATCAAGAGGATTAAGATGAATATAATATGGAAGATTTAAAAAATGATTTTCTTTATCAATTAAGACGGCATTAAACGTGCCTTGAAATAATGAACCAACTCTTTTGTATTTTTTATTGAACGACATTGTGTATCCGGTTCCGAGTTTGTGCATG
>JAZDGD010000008.1:0-3298 GCA_043807255.1 Patescibacteria group bacterium | reverse complement strand
TTTAAAAATTCTAAAACGGATTGCCATATCTGCTATAATTTTGGCTTCTTTGATTATTATTAAAGATGAAGTTTTTTGGCAACTTGACTCTTTTATGCCCGCAGATGATTATTTAGCTGATAGCGAATATACAGAAGAGGCATCTTGCAATGTGTTAGGCATTGAATTGCATGGTGAACTAACCACATACATCCCGCCAACAGACACAGACGAAGAGGGCTTCGCTTTGATTGACTCAACTGCTTCAGAAAATATTGTTTACGCTATTAACGATGCAGAAAATGATGAAAGCATAAAAGCAATTATTATAGAGGTTGATTCTTACGGTGGTTATCCTGTAGCAGGAGAAGAAGTTGCTATTGCGCTAAAGAAAGCGAATAAACCAACAATCGCTCTCATTAGAGAGGGTGGAGCTTCTGCCGCATACATGGCGGCTAGTGGAGCCGATAAAATTTTTGCGTCCCAAAATTCCGATGTCGGTAGCATTGGAGTTACTATGTCATATTTGGATAACACCCAGCAAAATCTCAAAGAAGGTCTAAACTATGTTTCGCTTAGTTCGGGAAAATATAAAGATACAGGCGATCCTAATAAACCACTGTCGCAAGAAGAAAAAAATCTCTTAATGCGTGATGTAAATATTTTGCACGAAAATTTTATCAAAATGGTAGCGGAAAATAGAAGTTTAGATATTGAAAAAATCAGAATATTAGCAGACGGTTCAACCATGCTCGGCGAAATGGCGTTGCAAAATGGACTGATTGACCAGATTGGCGGAATGTTTGAAGTAAAGGAATATTTAAAAGAGAAAATTGGTGAAGATATTGAGATTTGTTGGTAAAATTTTGATAACTTACTCTCATCACTTAGAAAACGATTTAATTTATTAACTATGGATAAATCAAATAATTTATTACAAGAATTGAGTCAAAAAATTAGTAATAATGATATTCTATTCTTCGACATGGATGGTACATTAGTTGACACAAATTTTGCGAACTATTTATCGTATAAAAAAGCTATTGAATCCGTAACACAATTAGTGCTCAAAATTTCCTATAATTCTAAAAAACGATTTAATCGTAGCGTGCTTAAAAGTGTAATGCCGAATCTAAAGGAAACAAAATATAAAAAAATAATCCAAGAAAAAGAGCGATATTATAGGGATTTTTTATCCAAAACAAAACTTAACAAATTTATTGCAGATATTCTTTTGAAATATTCAAAAACTAACAAATGTGTTTTGATCACCAATTGCCGTAAAGACAGAGCATTGATTACTTTGGATTATTTTGAGTTAACTGACAAATTCAGCAATATTTTTTACAGACAATTAGATGACAATGAAACAAAGATAAACAAATACCAAAGTGCTATTTCTTATTTGAATGTTTTACCAAGTGCAGTTATAGTTTTTGAAAATGAAAAATCTGAAATTTCAGATGCAATTGAAGTAGGGGTACTGGATAAAAATATTTTTAGCATTTAAACAATAAATTATAAACTAATGCAAAAATTTATAATTCAACGTAACGAATTTTTAAATTCGGAAATTCAAGCATTCTATCATACAGATTATGTCGGATTTCGACAGCAAGGTAATCCTGATTATATTAATTACCTAAAAAACACCTACAATGATTTATCGGAGCAAAATATCAACAATTTAAATGTTGCCATTCAAACATTGGCAGGAGTATTAAAAATAGATTTACCTCAAATATTACAAGTACAAAATATAACGCCTTTGACAGTTTGTGTCGTCCCGAGAGCTAAAACAGAATCAAGCTATCAACACAATCAATTACTATTTAAAGCTGTTGTTCGGGATGTTGTAAGATTAATTTCTGGTTTTTATGACGGCGTAGATTACATCGTTCGTCATACTAACACCCGAACCACTCATCTGCCCGCTAACACACCAAATTACAACAATGATGGTACAAGGCCATATCCGGGAATCACAAAAGACACTTGTACAATTTCCAACAAAGTCAAAGACAAAAATATTTTGCTAATTGATGACTTATATACCAAAAATGTTAATATAGACGATGACGCAATTCAAGCCTTATTAGACAATGGAGCACAATCTGTTATTTTTTATGCGGTCGGTAAAACCGTACAAAATAGATTTTAACCTTTTTAATAAAATATGATCTACACAGAAAACGCAATCAATATTTTAGCCACTAAAACCTATAAGGGTATTGGTAGAGCTTGGATAACAAAAAACTTAAAGGGAAATGAAAGTGTTGACACAATAGTATCGCTTTTGAATGTAAATTCAAAAGAAGATTATCCAATTACTACCGAAGAATTTGAAAAAAATAAAACAAGGATTCAAACAACCCTTATAAAATTGGAAGGTTTTGCGGACGGATTAGTCGCAGTTGGAGATGTAAATTTTCCCCAATTTAGAGGTAATGTAAAAAACAGTGAGCAACCTATTTTTTTATTTTACCGTGGTGATTTAACTCTATTACAAGCTACAAACAAGAATATTGCTGTTATTGGATTGCTTAATCCAGATTCTGACACAGAATTATTTGAAAAAGTAATTGTAACAGAATTAGTCAAAAATGGAGCAACAATTATTAGCGGTTTAGCTTTGGGTTGCGATGCAATTGCACATCGCCAAGCTTTAAACTCAAATGGAAAGACTGTGGCTATTTTACCAAGTCCGCTAAACAATATATTACCATCAACAAATAAAGAACTCGCAAATGAGATACTAACCAAAAATGGTTTACTAGTAACCGAATGTTATGAGGACGCAAATTCAAAAATGGAGTTAGGTGGTAGATACCAAGAACGTGATAGATTACAAGCATTATTTAGTGACAGTATTATTCTATCGGCAAGTTATGCTAAAAATGATCAAGGCAATGATAGCGGTTCTAGATTAGCAATGGAGTATGCTCTGAACTACTCTATTCCAAGAGCGGTAATTTACGATCAAGAGAAACATTTAAATAATCCAAAATACGATTTAAACAGACAATTAATTAGAGAGCAAAAAGACATTGCTATAATAAATCGAAATAACTGTACAGAAGCAGTAAAAAAAATAGTTTCCAATAGTCCACTAGTTAAGTCTAATGAAAATATCCAGTCTAATTTATTTGATTTGTAGTAGGCATTTGAATAATAATGAGTCTTGGCTCCGGGGCATTCACCCCCGGCCCCTCTGCCCCTTCGCCAAGACGAAAATAAAATTTGTTCATTGCAGATCGTAGCCCGACTATCGTCGGGAAAAGAAAAGTATACACCATATATCAGCGTGTATCTGGTTCCG
>JAZDGD010000007.1:0-98634 GCA_043807255.1 Patescibacteria group bacterium | reverse complement strand
CTCGCATAGAACTCTTTGCCCGCCAAAGGACAGAAGGCTGGGATGTGTGGGGCAATGAAGTAGAAAGTGATATAGAACTATAACAAACTATATAGATTATTTATAGAAATTTATAGTAAAACATTGTTAAATAATAGGGCACCGGTGCGATAAATCGTTGTATAAAAAACTATCAGAATGTATGAAAGGGTGTTTTATGGTCCGAATTAGCATAGAGGCACATGCGACATGGATAACAAATCCATACAAAAAGCATCTTTCTGGTTCATTGTTTATAAGAGTTAGAGAAGGTTGATATTGTCTATGCATAAAAAGCTACATAAATCTGCATAACGATGCATATAAAATCATCGTTCTGGTCGGATTTAGAAGGAAGGAATGAAGCTAAAAATGGGTGTAGGTAGCAAAAACGCATAGATGACTTGACTTAAGGATTAAGCTAAGTTAACACAAACACGACTGTTAATTCGGTCAAAATAATAATTAAATGTAAATAATTTTATGCCTACGTTAACAACAACACAATCGCAAATTGAAATAAGTACAGCAAGGACGGCTATTTATATCCGCTGTTCCAGCGACGAAGCCAAAAAAGAAGGTTATAGCCCTGAAACACAAAAAGAGAAAGTGAAAGATTTCATTAAGTTAAACAACTATCATTTAGATGAGAAGCATATTTACAGTGATATTGGCTTCTCGGGAAGCACCGACAAACGACCCGGACTGCAAAGACTGCTTGCGGACGCCAAAAATAAGGAATTCGATATAATCGCTGTTTATAGAATGGATCGGTTTTTTAGGAACTTAAGATTGTTATTGAATACGGTTGCTGAATTAAGAGAGATAGGAATTGAATTTAGATCTGCTACTGAGCCATTCGATACCTCTACTCCGACGGGAAGGGCCATGTTTGGCAATATAGGCGTATTCGCAGAATGGATGAGAGAGGTGGGGATGGAGTCGAGAAACGAAGGAATGCTCAAAGCTATGGCTGCGGGAAAATGGTTAGGCGAAGCTCCTTATGGATACAAAATTAAAGATCATTATCTAAAAAGAAATCCTGAGGAAGCTAAGTTCGTAAAAATGATATACAAATGGTTGGTCGATGAAGAATTGAGTATGTATAAAATCCAACAGAGGCTTAATTCTATGAAGGTGCCAACGAGATATGACAATCGCGGAAAGCGGAAAAAGGTAAACAGAGAATTTTGGTGGGCCAAACGAACCATAGGGAGAATGCTTCGGAACGAAGTTTATTCAGGATCTTTTACTTACAGAAAACTTATCAATCCTAATAGGGTCGCACAGCCGAGTAACTTCAGACCAGAAGAAGGGTGGATAAAAATAAAGACACCTGCGATTATTTCAGAAGATTTATTTGAAATGGCTCAGAAACAGATAGATAAAAACAGGGATTGTTCGCCAAGAAAGACGATGATCAAATACATGTTCCAGCACAAGATTTCTTGTGGACATGATGGCAGAAAATGGCAGAGCGCTTGTCGCCCGCAACAAGGGGCATGGAGAGAAGTGAGATATTATTTCTGTTCAGGGACAAGACCATATGCAACTTCTGAGAAATGCCCATCGTCCAGTTTGGCTGAATCAAAAATCGCTCCTGTGGTATGGGACGAATTGGTGAAGCTTCTAAAATGCCCCAAAACGGCGATGAAAACCATTGAACTGTATAACCTGCGACAAGGTCAAGAAGAAGCCACAAAGGGGCAATTAGAGGGGATACTGGGGCTATTGAAAGCAACTGAGGCGCAACGAGATAGATTAAGCAAGGCATATGTCCTTGGAGGGGTCGACGAGACAAAATATAAGGCGGGGCTGGAAAGGATTAAAAATGAAGAAGTCAGATTGATTAACGAAAAACAAAGATTGTCTCAAGCCCTAATCAGTGAGGAAGAAAAAAGCAGAAGAATCGAATCTATTGAAGGACTTTATGAAAAGCTTAAGACGAGATTGGATTCAGCTGACTATGATCTCAAATACCTGATCTTACAAGAGATGGTTAAAAGTATTGTGATAAAGAATGAAAACATGGAGATAGAATTTTCGTTGCCTGAAGACGACTATTCGCCTGGCGATGTTTTGAGTGACGGAGGAAGAATGGATTGAAATTTTTAATGGTTCTGAATTTATAACCGATATTTCTGGTTGGCAATTAGACGATTCTGCCTCGTCAAGCAAGGCGTTTACTTTTCCCGAAAATACTTTAATCGCACCAAAAAGTTATTTAGTATTTTCTCGACCAATCACAAAAATTACCCTAAACAATGATATTGATTCAGTTAAACTTTTAATGCCAGGCGGGATTTTATTCCAGGAAATAAAATACGAAAAACCACCACAAGGAAAATCGTCTGCAAGAACAGAGGAAGGATTTGTTTGGTCGGACCCTACGCCTGGATTGCCAAATATTTCGGGTATCGCCATAAATTCCGACAAACAAACCATTTCTCAATTAGATATTGTTGAACCACAAATTACTAAAAATTCCACAAAAACATATTCTATAAATTTAACGGAAAACGAAATCGAGGGAGGATACACGACAATAAATCCAAATGATCCCGCCTCCGCTCCGTCGAACGGAGCTTCGGCGGGCAAGCAAAATTCAAAAAATAATACCAATGAACTTGCTTCTATCAAGCAAAGTTCGCAAAACCCACTTAATCTCGTGCTAATTATTATCGCAATTGTTTTTGGAATGGGATTTTTGGGATTGTTGTTGGTCAAATTTCGAAAAAGGGGCTTGCCAATAGGATAAATTTCTGCGACGATTTCGCCTTGAAATTACTCGATTTTCGAGGTATTATATGGGTATGGTGCCCACGCGAAACCAATTGAAAAATTTATACATAAACCAAAAATGGTCTTCTCCGGAAATCGCCAAAAAATTTAATTGCGATCCAACTTTCATCCGAAAAAAGTTAAGAGAACACAATATTCCTATAAGATCGATAGGTGATGCTCTTGCCTTGTCCAATAATTCTCCTTATTTTCTAAAGGATTTTAACGGAAATTTACAACAGAAATCTTATCTTATCGGAATCCGATTAGGCGATTTACACGTCCGCAAATTAAGCAAGTCCAATTATACCATTTTACTTCAAGCAAACTCGACGCAAAAAGAATTTATTCAATTGATTAATTTTTTGTTTTCTCCGTATAGTATAATGAGAAAATCCGACCCGGATAAGAAAGGCGCTGTATGTATTCGCGGATCTTTAAATAAATCTTTTGATTTTTTAATAAATAAGAATGATGTAATTGAACCGTGGATTCTAAAGAATAATAAAAATTTTGCCGCATTTTTGGCTGGATATATAGATGCCGAGGGAAGTTTTTGCTTGTGTGGCGGTGATGCGGTTTTTGGCATCAATTCTCAAGACAAAAATATTCTTAGACAGATTCGTGAAAAACTTATCGGATTGAAGATATTTTTAAGACCACCTTTATTGGCTCGCAAAGAAGGAGTGCGAGACAAAAATGGGGTAAGATCAAATAAAGATATTTATAGCATACGAATTTACAGAAAAGATGCTATTCTTAAATTAATCGACTTAATTGGTCCTTATTTGCGACACAAGGACAAACTAAGACGCACCAAATTGATAATAGAAAATATCGTTACAAGAAATAAACAATATAATAATCGCCAAGACAACAGATTTTATAAATTATATCTGCAAGAGGGCATAAATATATGAGCGGTCATTCAAAGTGGGCCAACATAAAAAATCGAAAAGGGGCCATGGACAAGATAAAAGGCAAGGTTTTTAGTAAAATGGCTAAATTCATTGAGATTTCTGCTCGAAAGGGTGGGGATCCGATAACTAACCCCTCTCTACGTATGGCTGTTGATAAGGCCAGGTCTTTCAATATGCCCAACGACAACATTCAAAGGGCAATCAAAAAAGGTTCGGGCGAAAATAAGGATGGAGTACAATTAGAAGAGTCCGTATATGAAGCATATGGTCCAGAAGGGAGCCAATTGATTGTTGAAGTCATTACAGACAACAAGAACAGAACACTTTCTGAGGTTAGACACATTTTAAGTACTTTCGACGGCAGATTAGCAGAAAATGGTAGCGTAAAGTGGAATTTTAATCAAATGGGCATAATTAGAATTGATAAAACTAAAATTTCGAAACCAATTGAAGAGATTGAATTATCAATGATTGATGTTGGAGCGGAAGATATTAAAATTTTTGAAGACATTTTGGAAATTAGAACTTCACATGATAATTTAGAAAAAGTAAAAGAAGTTTTGAAAAAAGAAAATATTGAGATTGAGGATTCGGGATTGGAATGGATTGCCAAAAACGAAGTTAATGTTTCGGAAGCAGGGAAGGCGCGTATTGAAAAACTTTTCGAGCTTCTCGACGAAAACGACGACGTTAATGAAATTTATTCAAATGTTGCTCTTTAAATAAATATTTTATAGAAACGTTAAAAATCCAAAGGAGGACAAACTCATGACTGTTCAAAAAATGGTGGGAATGCTTCAGAAACGCTTCGATAATGGGTTGTCTCAAGACAAAGTAATCGAATTATGCTTTGCCGTTATTCAGCAACATCCTAGTATCATTGAGCGGAATCGCGCAGCTGTGATTCTTTCGGGAGTTATTAAACCAGGACTGGGCATAAGAACTCGAGAATTTTTGCGAAAGAACCCACTCTTACCAGGAAGCATCGAATACTTATTAGGCTCAGCCATCATGAGAATGGAAGGACATTAAACGTTTTAAAATAGCAGGCGGTGCTCTGCACCGCCTGCTACAAATATTTATTTAATGAAATTTATTCGAATGTAAATTTAGAAATTATGACGACAAATAATATCAAAACTAATCACAAGATAATACGAGGCGATTCAAGACAAATGAAAGAATTGGCAAACAATTCAGCGCATTTGGTTATAACTTCACCTCCTTATTGGCAATTAAAAGACTACGGCACCGATAATCAAATTGGTTATCATGATAGTTATGAAAACTACATAAACAATTTAAATTTGGTTTGGCAAGAATGTTATCGAGTTTTAGAAAATGGCTGCCGTCTATGTATTAATATTGGAGATCAGTTTGCTCGTTCGGTTTATTATGGGCGATATAAAGTCATACCGATAAGAACAGAAATTATTAAATTTTGCGAAACTATTGGTTTTGATTATATGGGATCCATCATCTGGCAAAAATCTACCACAATGAACACAACTGGCGGAGCGACAATAATGGGATCATTCCCTTATCCCCGGAACGGAATAATCAAACTTGATTATGAATTTATTTTAATATTTAAAAAAACGGGAGAACCTCAAATATTAAATAAAGAATTAAAGGAATTATCGAAACTTACTAAAGAAGAATGGAATCTATATTTTCAGGGACACTGGCATTTTAATGGAGTAAGACAAGACGACCACATCGCAATGTTTCCTGAAGAATTACCAAAAAGATTGATAAAAATGTTCTCCTTCGTCGGCGATACAATAATTGATCCGTTTGCAGGTAGTGGTACAACGTCATTGGCCGCAAAAAATTTAGACCGTAATTCGGTTGGCTATGAAATAAATCCAAAATTTATAGATACAATCAAACAAAAATTAGAAATTAACACCAACAAGATGTTTGACGACTCAACTGCGGTCTTCATGGATCAAGGAGACACAAAACGTGATTATAGCAAAGAAATCTCCGAGTTACCCTATATTTTTAAAGACCCAATTAAACTCGATAAAAAAATAGATCCAAAAAAATTGCAATTTGGATCAAAAATAGACGATAGTGAAACACAAAAGATGGATTATTTCACCGTAAAAGAAATAATAGATCCAAAAACAATTAGATTGAATAATGATTTAATAATTAGATTATTGGGCATAAAAATTGATCCTAAAAAAACCGATGACGCTAAAAAATATTTATTGGACAAGACCGACAAACAAAGAGTTTTCTTAAGATTTGACAATTTAAAATACGACAAAGAAAATAATTTATTATGTTATTTATATCTGCAGAACAAAACCTTTGTTAACGCACATTTAATTAAAGATGGGCATGTCTTTGTCGATAACGAAATGAATTACAAATATAAAGAGAAATTTAATAATTTATATCAAAACAATTATGAAAAATAAAGCATCGAAGAAATTTTCAACCGATTTTGGCAAAAAGGAGAAGGTGTTGAATTATGCTTGCCAAACTTATCAATTATCCCGACCAAACAAAGTCGGTGCGGTAATGGCGTTAATAAGAGATTGCCAACCCAAAACAATAGACGAATGGGAAAAATGGTATTTTGAAAAAGCATTTACCGAGAGCAAGGAGCCCATAAAGATAACTCCGGAAATATTGAAAGAATTAGGCGAGCGCTTGCATGAAAAAATTACCGAAGTGGTCATTCCGGAATGGCGGGCCGCTTTCAGCGAATTATCGTTGCAAGACTGCGAAGATTATATTTATAATCTAACAATAAATCGTACTTACGATGGTTTTATTCGTGAAAAATCTGTAGTTAATGATGGATTAGCAAAACATTTCCCTGAAGTAAAATTTGTTGAAAGCGATAATGACCTCGATCATGCTGGCGATATAGATTATTTGGGATTTATAGGCGAAAAAGCTTTCGGCATACAAATTAAGCCAATAACCGCAAAAGCAAATTTTGGCAATTATTCCGTGTCCGAAAGGATGAAAGTAAACTTTCTTGATTTCGAAAAAAAATATCAGGGCAAAGTATTTATTGTTTTTAGTCTAGACGGAGAAATTGGAAACAAAGAAGTGATTAAAGAAATTGAAACAGAAATAAAGAGATTAAAAAAATAAAACCTATGATAATAATTGGTATTGACCCTGGGACAGCGACGATTGGGTACGGAGTAATTGAAGAATCAAAAGTTAAAAGTCAAAAATTAAAAGTTATTGATTACGGTTGTATTACGACGACTCCTGATTTTTCTACGGCCGAAAGATTAGAGAAACTTCACTCGGAATTAGAAGCACTAATTAAAAAACATAAACCAGATATTGTTGCAGTCGAAGACCTTTTCTTTTTCAAAAATTTAAAAACTGCAATTAAAGTTAGTCAGGCCAGAGGCGTAATTCTCTTGACTATCGCCCAGGCAAAAACGAGAGTGGCTGAATATACTCCACTTCAAATAAAACAGGCCGTCGCTAGCTATGGCAGAGCAGACAAGAACCAGGTTCAAAAAATGGTCAAGGTCTTATTAAACCTAAAAGAGATTCCTAAACCAGACGATGCCGCTGACGCCTTAGCAATCGCTATTTGTTGTGCTCATTCACAAAGAAACTACTAAATGTCCTAAACTCCCTTGACCCTTCACCAAATTTACCATCGATTGCCATATTAAACAATGAATTATCATCAGTCGTGCCATTGTTTTGTGGCGCTTGCCCGAATAGGGCAGGGCTATTCGCCCTCGCGCCACATGATAAAATATCAGTAAATTTGGTTGAAAGGGTTGACAAGGTATTTTTTATAACTATAATAAGACGCATAGCCCTTAAATGGGGGTGAATAATAATTAAGAAGTATTTCAATATGACTTTAACAACTATCGACGAAACTTCTAAAATTCTTGCTTTCAGCGGGGACGAAGATGAAAACACAGATGATGTTGAGAAAGGACTGGGACTTGAAGGAGACGACCCAGAGGACCCGGAAGAAGAAAAAGAAGAAGAAGAGAAAGAAGAGGCCGACGACGAAGATGAGACAGAAGAAGAATAAATAGACAAAAATTTAAAACTCCTCCGATAGACATCGGAGGAGTTTTAAATTTAAAGCAATAAATGTTATGATTAAAATGTAATATAAATTACGAATATGCCAAAGATAGAGTCGTATAAAAAATTCAATAAAACAAAATTCTATTCGCGTTGGATTAAATTCATAAAAGCCAAATTCCATATTTTAGTTTGGCTTTTTATCATATTTTTCCTAATTATTGTTCTTGCTTTTGTCTTTTTTATGAAGGACCTACCAAGCCCCGAGAGCTTAACCCAAAGAACAATAAGCGAATCAACCAAGATATACGATCGCACGGGGCAAATAATTCTTTATGATGTACACGGAGAAGAAAAAAGAACTGTAATTTCGTTTGAAGAAATCCCTCAATACGTTAAAGATGCAACGATTACTGTTGAAGATAATAATTTTTATCACCATTTTGGAATTGATTTAAGAGGAGTGGCCAGATCCGTTATTAGTAATCTCCTCGGAAAAACTATCCTGGGCACAAAAACTAGCGTTGGTGGCTCAACCATAACTCAGCAATTTGTGAAGAACGCAATCCTAACGTCAGAAAAAACCTATGTTAGAAAAATTAAGGAAGCGGTTTTGGCGATCGAAATAGAAATAAAATATTCCAAAGACGAAATTCTTGGTTTTTATTTGAATCAAGTTCCATATGGTTCTAATGCCTATGGAGTGGAAGCTGCAGCACAAACATTTTTTAATAAAAACGCTAAAAATTTAACTTTAGCAGAATCTGCATTACTCGCAGCATTAACTCAAGCACCAAGTTATTATTCTCCTTATGGCTCACATTTTGATACAACCAAGGCGCGCCAAGAATACATTTTGAAGAGAATGAATGAGCTTGGATATATTAGCACCGAACAATATGATAGTGCAGAAAATGAAAAATTGACTTTTGCACCACCTCGATCAGGAATTAAGGCCCCGCATTTTGTGATGTATATAAAAGAATCCCTGGAAAATAAATACGGTCAAGATTATATTGAGACAGCAGGGCTAAAAGTTTTTACAACCCTTGACTGGGACTTGCAACAAATTGCCGAACAAGCAGTTAAAAATACTGCCGATACTAATGGTAAAAAATACAATGCCCAAAATGCAGCACTTGCTGCAATTGACCCAAAAACAGGCCAAATTTTGGCCATGGTTGGATCTAAGGACTATTGGGCAGAATCATACCCAAAAGGGTGTGTGCCGGGCAAAAATTGCCTATTTGAACCCAACGTTAATGTTACCACCAGACCAAGACAGCCTGGTTCATCGTTTAAACCATTTGCATATGCCAAAGCATTTGAAAAGGGATTTACCCCAGACACCATTGTATTCGATTTAAAAACGGAATTTAATCCAAACTGTTCATCAGACGCACTACAAACCAAAGATCAATACGGACTGGAATGCTATCACCCTAAAAACTATGATGGAAAATTTCGCGGACCAATCTCTTTAAGAGAATCATTAGCTCAATCATTAAATATTCCATCTGTTAAAACTTTATATTTAGCAGGCGTTACTGAAACAATCGATTTGGCACAAGATATGGGCATAGAGACCCTGAAAGATCGTTCAAGGTTTGGACTATCTCTGGTTTTGGGCGGAGGAGAAGTTAAATTATTAGAGGAAACTGCTGCTTTTGGCATCTTTGCAACCGAAGGGATAAAAAATCCAATTCAAAGCATAATTAAAATAGAAGACAACAAAGGAAACATTATTGAAGAATACAAAAATGAACCCAAAAAAATATTCGAACCACAAATAGCAAGATTAATTTCTGACATATTGTCATCTGAAGATTATCGAGCGTCTGTTTTTGGCAGAAAATCATCATTATACATAGAAGGTATTCCTGCCGCAGCCAAAACCGGAACGACCCAAGACTATCGCGACGGATGGACGGTTGGCTACACCCCATCACTTGTTGCTGGTGTCTGGACCGGAAACAATGACAATACATCCATAAACAGAGAGCCCGGGGCCGTTATCGCTGCTCCTATTTGGAATGAATTTATTAAAAAGGCATACGCCAAAAAACAAGAACTAAGAAGTTCTACAAAGCCAGATAATTATTTTGATCTACCACAACAAGCAGAGGAGTTCAATAAACCAGAGCCAATATTAACTAATAAAAATATTCTTAATGGTTTATATATAAATGAGTCAATGGCTAGAATAAATAAATTTAACGGAAAATTGGCCACTAATTTAACACCGCCAGAGTTAATTGAGGAAAGAATCTATCCACAAATTCATTCTATTTTGTATTATATAGACAAAGAAAACCCACCAGCAGAAACTAATGGGCAAGACGATCCTCAATTTATTAATTGGGAACAATCAATTTTGAATTGGGTTAGCGTATTAGAAAATGGATATCTTTATAATTTACCAATACCGCAAGAATATGATAATGGCGATATAACAAATTACGGACATTAACCAATTTTAATAATTAATTTATTAAGCACTGTTTTTCTAAACAAATCGTTTATTTCTCGTTTTATTTCTTCTTGCATTAAATTTAATTCATTGGCAAATACGGCATTAAAACACTTAACATAGACATTCTTGTTTTTATAAAAAAGCACCTCGAAATCTTCGGTGCTTTTTTGTTTTATTATTTGTTTTACTTTTTCGCAAACTATATTCTCGTCAACTTTCTGAATAATGCGATTTGCTGTCTTTCCTACAATGATCGATTTAATGTGTCGCATACTACAACTTTATGGGCATAATTATATACAGAAAATCGTCTCTTCCTTCTGGCTTAATTATTCCTGGACTTGTGTCTCCGTTAAAACCAATAACTATTTTTTCTGAATTAATGTTATTTAATCCGTCTAATAGATATTTGTGATTAAAAATTATTTCCAAGTCCTTGCCGTTAATGTCTCCCTTTATTTCTGATGCATTTTCACCGAGCTCGATGTCTTGAGAAAAAATTTCTATCTCTGATTTTTTAACATTAACCTTCAGCCTTACGTCGTTTATTTTGCTACTGAAAAAGCTCCCTATTTTTACCGCCTTAAGCAACTCTTCTCTTGTGATTATGGCCGTGGTATCAAACTGTTTAGAAATGAGTTGTTGATAATTAGGATAATTCCCTTCAATTAATCTTGAAACTATTTGTGTTTCTGGCAGATTAAATAAAATTTGATTATTTTCTATGCTTATTTTTAGTTCACAATTTTCGTGATTAGATATTATTTTTACAACCTCTTGTGCTGTTTTAAGGGGGATAATAATCGATTTCAATTCTTCTTTTTTAATTTTATTGTCTTTAATATTTAATATTTTTTCTCCCAACCTAAAACTATCAGTTGCTACAAATTTTATTTTTTTCTCGTTATTAAAATCCAATAAAACTCCTGAAATTTCTGGTCTAATATCGGAAACCGAAACAAAATTAATAACTTGTTCTAGTGCATTTTTAAATTCATAAGAACTTATTTCTATAATTGGTTCACTTTTAATTTTTGGAATAATTGGAAAGTCTTTTGAATCTAATCCCTTAATATTTGAATTATAGTTCTCACATTTTAAAAACACCGTATTATTTTTTATATTAATTTCTATTTTTTTATTAGGTAAATTATTAACAAAATTAACTAATAATTTAGCTGGAATAGTTATGCTTCCTTCTTTTTCTATTTTACAAGCTACCTCATTAGTAATTGCCATTTCTAAATCTGTGGTTGATAATTTCAATCCTTTTTTATCAGCACTTAATAAGATATTATTTAAAATTGGAAGGGTTAAATTTTTCCCAGTTATATTTGAAACGTTATTTAGCCCATTTTTTAAATTTTCTTGAAGACAAATAATTTTCATACGTTTTAATAATAATTAATTAATAAAATATTATTACTACTATTATAACCTTAATTTCTGTGGAAAACTAATTTTTATACTATATAAAATTAGATAAATTATTGTGGAATATTAATGGATAAGAATCCTAAAAAACCTTCTTAACTTGTGTATTATTTTTAATATTAATTTTATAAACAATTTAACTCACCGCTTATTAACAACTTAATACTATATTGATTCACTATATAACCTCTCTTTTATTAAGTTTATATCTTGTTCTAATTCATTATTGTTTTCTTTTTCTCGTCTTATCTTTTCACAGGCATAGATTGCGGTAGTATGATCTCTTCCTCCTAATTTAGAGCCAATAAACGGATATGAGCTTTTCAGTTCTTCTCTCATTAAATACATTGCTATTTGACGCGGTTTAACAATCTCTTGTCTTCTGCTTCGATTAATTAATTCGTTGACATTAATATCATAAAATTCTGCAACAATCTCGGCTATTCTTTTGTAATTGGTTCTTTTTTGAGGATTAGAAATGATGGTTTTTAAAACTTTTATGAGTTGTTTTTGAGTGGGAATGGTGTTGTTCATTCTTATAAACGCCACAACCCTATTTAGTGCCCCTTCTAACTCTCTGATGTTTCTTTGGACGTTAGAGGCGATATAACTTAATGCTTCATCTGAGAGCTCAATACCAACTTCTTGCGCCTTCTTTTTTAAAATAACGAGTCGGGTTTCAAATTCAGGCATACTAATGTCAGCAATCATTCCTCCTTCAAATCTGGACCTCAGACGCTCTTCGAGGGTTGGGATTGCTTTTGGCGGTCTGTCGCTAGACAAAATAATTTGTTTATTTTTCTCGTATAAACTATTAAATGTATGAAAAAAGATTTCTTGAGTTTTTTCCTTGCCAGCTAAAAATTGAATATCATCAATGATTAAAACATCGGCTTTTCTATATTTTTCTTTAAATTGTTCTACTTTGCCTTCCGAGATTGAGGTGATAAGGTCAGCGCTAAATTTTTCCGAAGAAAGATAAACAACGTTTTTGTTTTTGGTTTTATAAATTTCATTGCCTATCGCTTGTATTAGATGTGTTTTACCAACTCCAACTCCGCCATAAATAAAAAGCGGATTGTAGACCTTGCCAAGATCATTAACAACCGACCGGGCTGCTGCGTGCGCAAGCTCATTAAATGAAGCGACAACAAAAGAATCAAATGTATAGCGTGGGTTAAGGTTGGTGCTCTCGTTGGTTTTATATTCTCGTATGTCTAATTGTTCCTTAATTACGATTGGTCTCTTTTCTTTCTTTTCTTCTTTTTTATTAACTTTTCCGTTTGTTGGTTTTGCGGTAGAAGCAATAATATAACTAATTTCTTTGACTCGGCCCAAAGAACTTCTTAGTGCTTTAAAGATAATCTTATTATATTTATTCTCAAGCCATTCCTTGGTGAATCCATTCGGGACTCCAACAACAACCTTCCCGTCTTTTTGAGATATAATATGTGTATTTTTAAACCAAGTTATAAAATTGGCCTTTGATATTGAAAGCTCTATCTCATTTAAAACGGATTGCCATAATTCATGATTGGTCATAATCAGATTATATCACAGAAATTATAGGATAAAAATATGATCAATAGTCAGTTTTGTGAATAAAATGTGTATTACCTGTGGAATTGTAATTTAGGCGTGTTTGACCGAGCCTAACGCGATTGACCGAGAGATTAATTATTGTTAAGCTAAATCATATGGCACAACAAGGATTAACCTACAAACCAAAAAGAAGAAAGAGGGCAAAAACACACGGCTTTAGGATTAGAATGAGAACTAAGGACGGAAGAAGTGTAATTGCCAGAAGAAGACAGAAAAAAAGAAAGAAATTAAGCGTATAAAAATGCTTTCTTCAAAAAATCGTTTAAGGAAAAAAAGCGACATAAACAATGTTTTTAAAAAGGGCAAGACAGTTGCTGGCCATTTTATTTTTTTAAGAGCAACGAAGAATGAATTAAAAGACAATAGATTTGCTTTTGTGGTTAGTTTGAAGGTTTCAAAAAAAGCAGTCGTCAGGAATAAAATCAAAAGACAATTAAGGGAGATTGTGAAACAAGCAGAATTAAAACAGGGTTTTGATTTTATGATTATTACTAAACCATCAATTATTGGTAAAAGCTTTCAAGAGATAAAACAGGATTTAAATGAAATATTTAATTTTAAAATTAATAAAATTATATCAGCGTAGTATTTCTAAGGTTGTCGTTAAGATTAATCCCAGTCATGGCTGTAGGTTTTATCCTTCTTGTTCGGTTTATTTTTATCAATCAATAGAAAAATATGGCGTAGCTAAGGGCATTTTAATGGGCACAAAAAGAATTTTGCGTTGTAATCCATTCAATCATGGCGGAGTAGATATGCTAAAATAATATGGGAAACATTTTTAATCAAATTTTTTATGAACCGATATTAAAGTTTTTGGTTTTTTTGTATGATAACGTGCCAGGGCACGATTTGGGTGTCGCCATAATCATCATAACTTTATTGGTCAGGGTTATTTTGTTCCCATTGGCAGCGAAATCAATTAAGTCACAGATGAAGATGGCCAAACATAAGGGCGCAATAAAAGAAATTCAAAATAAATTCAAAACCAAAGAAGAGCAAAGTCGAGAGTTAATGAAGTTTTACAAAGAGAATAAAATTAATCCTTTTTCCGGTTGTTTGCCCCTAATAATCCAATTACCAATCATATTCGCTCTTTATAGAGCATTAATGGGCGTCTTGGTCGCCGGTAGTTCCATCAGCCCAATGTTTTTAGGAATTGTTAATTTGTCTGAGAAAAATGTGGCTTTGGCAGTATTGGCTGGTATTTCGCAGTTTTTTGCATCAAGATTAGCGGCCAAGCGCACGGTTGCGATGCCTCAGCCGGGCGTCTCAGATAAAGCAGCGGAAACACAAAAAAAGATGACCAGTCAAATGACTTATTTTATGCCTATAATTACAGTGGTGATTGGCGTTGGTCTTCCGGCAGGATTAACTTTTTATTGGACAATAAGTACATTATTAGGATTAGTGCAAGATTATTATTTATATAAAAAATATGGATATGGAAAAGATCAAAAAAATAATTGAAACAACGCTTAAGGCACTAGGATTTGAAGCACAGGAAATTAATATCAAAAAAGACAACTTGTCCAAAGACAGAGAGGTGATGGACGTTGATATTATTATGGACTTTAGAGATGCAGATGATTTTATGAGAGATGGGGCAGAAGGATTAAACGCCTTGCAACATATAGTGAGGTTGTTGTTTTCCAAAGAAGCCACGGGAACATTTTTGGTTTTAGATATTAATGGACATAAAGAAAAAAGAAAAAATGAATTAAATGACATTGCGATTGAGATAGCGAAGAAAGTAAGAAGGACCAAAGAATCAATAACAATGGAACCAATGTCGGCCTATGAAAGGAGGATTATTCATCTAAAATTGGCTGAACAGCCAGACATTGTGACTGAAAGCATCGGAGAGGAACCAGAGAGAAAATTGGTAGTTAGATTATATCCTTAAATTTTTATGACTATTGTTAAAAAAATAGCCTATAATACAGCCGTTTCAACTGGGGCGCGCCTTTTGGGTGTTGCCCTTTCTTTAATTACAATCGGGATTATTGCAAGATATTTGGGCAAAGATGGATTCGGCAGTTACAGTTTAATATTGGCATTCTTATACACATTTGATAGTTTAGCTGACCTGGGGCTTTATTCCTTAATGGTAAGAGAAATCTCTAAGCCAGGAGCGGATGAAAAGAAAGTTGTAAGTAATATTTTTACGATTAGAATTGTTGCACTTGTGTTGTTGTTGATAATTGCTTCTTTGGTTGTGTGGGTTTTTCCCTATTCAAATCAGGTTAAAAATGGGACGATGTTTGCCACGATTTCATTTTTGTTTTTGTCTATGGGCCAGGTCCTAATGGGGATTTTTCAAAAATATTTAAGAACAGATAGGTCGGCGATAGCAGACATTGTTGGCAGGGTTGCTCAATTTGCACTAGTTCTTGTTGTAATGAAGCTGGGATTTGGTTTTTATGGCGCAATTTTTTCTTTAATTGTTGGCTGTTTGATAAATTTTCTGCTTTTATTTGTCTTTGCCAGGCGATATGTTAAATTTTCTTTGGAGTTTGATTTTGTTTATTGGAAAAAATTAATTAAAGCTACAATTCCAATTGCAGCTTCGATTGTTTTAACTTTGATCTATTTTAAGATCGATAGTATCTTTCTCTCTATACCGGCGATTAACAGGAGTTCTTTGAGTCCAATGTCGGACGTGGGAATTTATGGAATTGCCTACAAAATTTTAGAGGGCTTAATTTTCTTTCCAGCGATGTTCGTGGGATTAATTATGCCGTTATTATCTGCCAGCGCTTTTAACGACAGAGAGAAATTCAAAAGAATTTTTCAAAAAACACTAGACATTTTATTCGTTTTTATTGTGCCGTTAATTATCGGGATTTTAATGCTTTCAACCCAAATAGTGGTTTTGATTGGTGGCGGTGATTTCTCTGCATCGGCTGGGCCATTAAATGTTTTGGCGATTGCCGTTGGTTTTATCTTTTTGGGGAATCTTTTTGGAAACAGCATTATTGCTTTAAACAAACAAAAAATAGGGGCGTGGATATATTTTGCAGGCATGGTTTTTAATATCGCGACTAATTTGATTTTTATACCAAGATATCGATATCTTGGTGCTGCCTGGACAACAACAATTACAGAGCTGTTGGTTACGGTTTTGATGTTTGTGCTCATTTATAAAACAATTAAATATTTTCCTAAATTTAATATTTGGAAACCATTGATTGCGGGTGGGGTTATGGCGGGATTTATCTACTTGTTTAATGGTTTTAATATAATTTTGTTGGTTTTTGGCGGTTTAATTGTTTATCTTGGCACACTTTATTTAATTAAAGGGATTAAAAAAGAAGAGATTCAACTTATAACAAGAAAAGAAATATAATATGAATATTTTAAGGCGGGGAATATATTTAATTATTTTCTGCTTGCCATTATACTTGGTTAGATTTAATATATTTAAAATTCCAACGACGATGTTGGAATTATTAATTTACGCGCTATTTATTTGGTGGTTAATAAATAAAGGATATAAAGGTTTTTGGAAAACAATAAAACACGAAAGATTGTTGATTTGGGGAATTTTATTGCTGTTGTTGGGCGTGAGTATTGCTGTATTGTTCTCTTGGAACATAAGATTAAGTGCGGGAATTTGGAAGGCGTGGTTTATTGATCCATTGTTGTTTTTTATGATTTTTGTGTCAATAATCAAAAAAGATGATATTAAAAATGTGTTTAAAGCAATGATTTGTTCGGGGGTCGTAGTCGCAACCATCTCTTTGGTTTATCTATTTCTGGGGGAATTTAATTATCAGGGAAGGTTGCAGGGGATATTTGATTCACCAAACTACTTAGCAATGTACTTAGCCGTCCCCTTGTTGTCCCTTTGGACGTCCCCTTGGCTATCCCTTTGGACATCACCAAAAAAACAATTGCATAAAGACACGGGTCAACGCCCCAGCGAGGCGTTGCCCTCTGTCTCGGCCTCGTCCTTAACCATGCGACTCGGCCTGCGAAAGGTCTTTCTGCCAATTATTTTTTTGGTTCTAGTTATCACGCTATTTTTTACCAAGTCCTTCGGTGCCTTACTGGGAATTCTGGCGGTTTTAGGATTCTGGCTGGTTTTTAATTTATATAATAAGAATAAGCAAAAATTATTATTGAGAACTATTTTCCTTATTTTTGTTCTAGTTGTAATTATTGGGTCAGTAAAGATAAATTCTATTGAGGGGTCAAAATCGTTTGATGCCCGATTCGTAATTTGGCAACAAGCAATTAATGTTTTTATAGAACATCCATTGACTGGAATTGGGCCAGGGACATTTGAGGATTATTTTCCGCCCTATCCCAAATGGGGGGTGCCACAACCACATAATATATTTTTAGCATTTTTGATTCAAACAGGATTAATTGGATTTATTGGATTTTTATTAATATTGATATGGTTCTTTTCGTCCTGCGGACGACCAGCCGTAGGCTGGCGCCATTTGGTAGTCCTGTGTCTAATGGTTTATATTTTTGCTCACGGATTAGTTGATACAACTTATTGGAAAAACGATTTATCTATTGTCTTTTGGGTTATTATCGGATTAATGTTAGTAAATAAAAAAGAGTCCTGATAAAATCGAGGACTCTTTTAAGATATAATTTGTTAAATCTTTATGCGGTATAATAAGCCGTTATTTTTATTTACAAAGAATAGATAATCTTCATTTGATGAAAGAAATAGTTCGTTTGCGTCATAAAATTCGTTTAGGCCCTCACTTTCAAGCAAATTGATTTTCTCGCCGGTTTCCGTATTAATCTTATAGAATCCGTCATCCCCAACAAATGTTCCTTTGTAAAAATCATCAGGTAAAACTTTTGCATCTTTAATATTGTTTGGTATCGCACAGAATATGTATCTGGTGTCTTGAGACCACGTACATTTTTCAACCAATGTTTGAACATTCATTGCTTTTTCTCCGGATCCATTAGCACTAGCAATAAATAAAGCAATATTTTCTCCCTTAGAACCTGTCTTTGAATAAAGTATTTTGTCCCCGGCAACCGACCATTTTAAACTAAAGCCATAGATATCGGAAATTACCTTATTAAACGCTTTAGACAGAGAATTTAACGAATACAGGTTACTTTTGGCTAGCCCAGAGGGTTTTTCGCGCAAATAAATAGTTGAGCCCTTTGGCCATTCAACGATTAAGTCCTTCATTCTGGTTTTAAAAATTGCAGAATACCTTGATCCGTCAGGGTTCGACGTGTTAATTGTGTTTTCGTCTGTGGTCGCGTTCTGATATTGATAGGCAATCTTTGAGCTATCTGAAGACCAAGAAATATAATCAATGTTTTGATTTAGAGGAGAACTCTTTTTGTCAGAAAGATTATAATGGTACTTGCTAACATTTTCTAAGTTGTCTTGAAATGTGGTCAGGGTCTTATTTTTATCTGGCGACCAAATAACCTTGATTAGATTATCTAAATTTGTATCAGAAACTGTAATTTTGTTTAATCCATCGAAATCTGACTGAATAATATTGCCATTGATTTTAGAATAATAGATTACACTGGTTTTGTTGTTAGTTGTTGTTGGAGAAAGCACGGGGTCCATACTAATTGCTATAATTTTTCGTTCTGATATTGGTTGCTCAATATTTCCTTGATTTTGATTCTGGTCGTTATTTGAGTTTGGTTGTTCGCCAGGGAGATTGCCATTGTTGTCGTCTAGCTGGGCATCTTTTTTGATTAAAAAATTATAAATTAATAGTCCAGCTAAGGCGATAATTAGGATTATTACGATAATGATTAAGATTTTTTTAAGTTTTGTATTCATATGGTTTTATAAATTTATTATAGTGTCAGATTAATTAAATCCGGGTTAATTGTATTTAAAATTAAGACTGCGAATAAAAGTATTAAAATTCCTAACAATGCGTCGGTTATTCTTTTTTTGGCGTCCTCTGCCTTAGAAGCGTTACCGGCAGAGAAAGTGTATTGTGCGGCACCATAAACGATAGATATCAATGCGGTTATTCCACAAATCGCTAAGGCGAATGTGTAAATATATTTTATAAGTTCAGGCACACTGCTTTGTTCTCCAAGTTTTGCTCCTCCGATTTCTGGCCATTTCAATAGTAATTCAACCGCCAAGCAATTCTGAGCAATTATTAAAAATGTAAAGATTATAATTGTAAAAAGTATAGTTTTTTTCATCTTCATTAGAGGTTAATTTTAATTGAATTATACGCATTCTGTATAATTTGTGTTGAATTCCTTTTGACGCTGAGATTAATTGTCTGCTCTGCTGTTTCGGTGGTATCTCTGTTTGAAATACTGATATCTAGGATGCTAGCATTATAATTAGAAGAAATAATTGGTTCTTGTCCCGCAAGCGTCCATTCAAAAATTAAATCAGTTAATTTTTTAATATAGAAGAAGTATGGTTTGGCAACGATGGAAAGCAAGTTGGTGTTGGATTGCGTTAGGACAACTTCTGGTTCGCAGATTGGTATGTCGATTGATTTTTCCGTGTAAAATGACCTGTCGTCGTTGAAAATTTTAACCAATACATTGTGCGATGAACCACTGAACTTTCTTACGCCGAACCTAAATGAGGTCTTTCCATATCCGGACTTAGATTCTTGAAACGTGTCATCTAAGAACCAACTAAATTTTAAATTGCTCGTACTCCCCCCAGAGACAGATATTACGGCGTCAACATCAACCATTGATCCTTTGGTTGGCAGTGCTCTGCCTTGGTATTCTAAAGGAGTGTATGTCTCAGCGTTCCATACCAGTTCGAGCATATTCAAACTAATCGCTGGCTGATCTGCGTTCGTGGTTGTCCTTGATGGCAATAAGTTCTGTATCAAAGGAATAGAATCTTCCGCCAAAACATTCATTGATGGCATGAAGATTAATATGATTGCCATTACAAGATAAATTTTCTCTTTCATAAAATTTTTAAATTTTTAAAATTATTTTTATTTTGATTTTGTAAAAAACATAGATAATACATTGGGAATATTGCCAGGCAATTTCGAAATTAAACTATTTTTATTTTTTGGATGCCCCATTTTTTGCTGTAATTTTAGTGTTCCTCTCACGATCATGCCTATGCCAGGTATCAATCCAATAATTGCAAACATTAACATAATAATCCCGAGACCGGTGTTCGGTGTTTTATCGGAAGAGGTTTTTGCTCCTACTCCGTCTTGTCTCTGAGTTTTAGCTCTCTCTTGATTTAGTTTTTCGGTTATTGCTCTCTCGTTCATATTATTTTAAATCCTCTTTTGCTTGATTAATTTTTGCGATTTGTTCTGGATTGGTCGTAACAATTTGATCTTCAGTATAGGATGCAACCACCTTTATTGCGGCATGTTTTAATCCAGCGAAGAAAATTCCTTCACCAACGTCTGCTTGCAATAATAAATATTTTTCTTCATCAGTCAAATTAAATGTTTGTTGCACAACCTCAATCGTTGAAGGGGATTGTTTGAAAAGTATTTGAATCGAAGAATTAGAGACAATTGGTTTGCCGTAGGCAGAATTCATAAAATCGGGGATGTCTTGAGTAATTGTGGTCAACCCAAGCCAATATTTTCTGCATCTTTTGGCTATGCCGTGCAAAAATGATCCCCCCGCCTCACTCTTTAACATCCACCAGGCCTCGTCGACAATCATAATGCGTTTTTTTAATTGAGAGCGGATTAAATTCCATATATATTGTAAGATTAAATACATCGCTACTGGTTTTAATTCGTCTTCCATATCTCGAGTGCTGAAAACAATAAGGCCTTTGTTAATATCAATATTTGTGGGCTGGTTCAAAAATCCCGCGAAACTGCCCTTGGTGTATCTTTCGAGTCGCTTAGCAATTCTGTCACCTCCTTCCATATTATTTAAAACTGTTTCCAGGTCTTGCATTAGTGGTGGCGTGATATTTTTAAGGTCTGATTGGAAAGTAATATCTTTTGAGGCGTATGTTTCGGTTAATGCCCTGTCTAAAATGGAATTCTCTTCGGGGGTTAATTCTCCCAGGGCAACTCTTAAAAGGCCAATTAAATCCATTATTTTTGAACGCACAACATCTTCGGTTGTTTCGTCTCCATCGGGAATTGAAAGGTCAAAAGGATTAATATGACTATCGGAGGTTAGTGATATTTTAAAGTATGCGCCATCAACTGTTTCGGCCAAATGTTGATATTCGTTTTCTGGGTCAACAACTATTACGTCAGTTCCAAACATCAAAGATCTTAAAATTTCTACTTTTACTGCATACGACTTTCCTCCTCCTGATTTTCCAAAAATCACCATATTGCCATTTTCCATCGAAAATCTATCGAAAATTATCAAGCTGTTATTGTGGCGATTGATTCCATAGAGGATTCCTTTATTTGACGACAGATTAGAAGAGACAAATGGAAAGATAGTTGAAAGTGGGGCGGTGTTTAGAGAATTAGTAATAAATAATTGGTCTTTGCCGAACGGGAATGTAGAATTTAATCCAATTTGTTGTTGGAATATCGCTGGTTTGGCATAAATCATCTTTGCCTCAAAGATTCCCATAATTTGTTCTTCTGCTTCATTGAGTTTTTCAAGAGAATCTTCAAAGATGGTGATATAAAGTGAGTATTTAAAAAATTTTTCCGTTCCCTGAATTAATTTGTCTCGCAGGTCTTCAACATCACTGCTGGCAGTTTCCAAAATCGGATTTCTAACTTTTCCCGCCTCTTGTTCGGAGTTGATTTGTGATTGAATTTGAGTTACCTTGCGTCTTAATTTTTTTAAAATTATTCCCGTGTCAGTAGGATGCACAAACATTGCCAAATTAAATATTCTGTCCAAATTGATAATCGGCGATAACCAATTTACAGTTAAGAATCGGGGATAGGTAATTATAAAAAACGTTCGGGCGAATTTTTCACCGATTTGAATATAATTTGAAGTAATTTGAAGAGCCGAAGGAGAAATTGTATCTGCCAACGTGCTTTCAATTTCTTTTGTTTCCTCAATTTCAGCAATTTTATCTATTGTTTGTTTTTTTCTGAACATAATGCGAATATGCGAATTTAATGCTAATCAGCGGATTGCGGATGATTACTTTTCGATATTATAAAACTCGAAATATAACTGCGTTAGCTGTTCATCATTTAAGGGAATGGTTTTTATTCCTAACGCCTGAAGTCCTTGAGCGACCAAATTAATTCTTTGATCTAATTGTGCTTTATACTGACTTAGTTTTTCTGGTTCGAATCTAGTTTTTTTTGGCTTACTGGAACTAACAATATTCTTTATTCTTGTCATAAATCCTTCATCTTTTGTTTCAACAATATTAAACGGTACGATTACATAGAATGATTTATTCATTATGTTTGCAAATTCCACAAAGCTATCGACGAAATTGATATATTCATTGGTCTGGATTTTTAACAATTCATTGGTTTGGACTTTTTCTAATTCGCGAATTTGATTTAAATACCCTTCAACTTGAAAATGACGGGAGGCAACGATGATTTGCAGGGGGAAGTCAATGGAATTCAAAAATTCTTGAAAACGATTAATAACAGCTTCTTGTTCGGTTTGGCTTAATAAATCAAAATTTATAGATGAACAAGCACAGACAGATCTGATGCTGTTGTCTTTCATTATTGCTAATCCATTTTTGATTTCCTGGATTTCAACAAATTTTTGCACCGCGCTGGCGTTCTTCGGAAGTTTTGTGTTTGTGGGCATAGAATTATTATTTTTCAATTTCTACTTTCCAACTCATATCCTGCAAATTATCTTTTGTTTCTTGGTTTAATTTGGTCTTTGCTGGCATTTTCTTTATGATTTCGACGCGTTCTTCTGTTTGTTCGGGAAGATTGTTTTTGCCAATCGGTTTTTTCCAAACGTAGAAATCGGGTTTTTTGATAAAGCCCATAAAGTTTTTAATAAAATTAACAAATGGCTGGTTGCTAACCCTTACGAAGGCGAGAGCAATTCCGATTCCGGCAATTGGTATCGCTAAAATTATCGTGGCAACAATATTTAATATCTTATAAATAATAAATATTGTTACTCCTGATGTTAATAAATACAGGAATTGTTTGATTGTCATGGGACCAATAACCTTGTCCTCAATATCAATAAATTGTGGTACTTGAAATTGCATCTAGATTATTTTTAAATACAAATTACAGTGATTTTAGCCATTGATCATTGTCCACCATTGCTCTTTTTGGATGTCCCGTCGGGAATAATCTCCTGATTGCGGCGACGACCGCTACAGCTAATTTTGGATCTGCCTTTTGGAGGGTTTCTTTTAGATCGGCAAGCGGGATGTTGGCAGCAAGCGATCCTGCAATTTGAGGACTTGGAGGAGTACTAAATTTAAATCTATCTCTCCTGAACGCATTAATTCCAGCTGTCGCAGCGTATGAATTTAACTGACCTCTTGCCATCAGTGACTGTGCGTCTCCAGACTGTGATGCATAGGCATGTTGTACTGCCTGATAATTTGGATTGGTGGTGCTGATGGTGCTTGCCATTCCTGTAAGGCCACTACCCATCGGGTTCGCGGTGGTTGGTGCTGTGCCGACAAGGGCAAGTCCGTGTTTTCCTGATTTATTACGTATTGCTTCCAATTCTTCTGCCTTACAAATTTTTGCTAAATACTGAATGACTCTTGGGTCTTCAAGTGCTTTTGCTGACATATTTGTAAGTTCTCCTTTGTCTCGCATCTCATCAATTCTGCTTTCTAGTCCTGTCTGAGTTTGTTCGCTGTCTATTCTAGCATCCCTTAGATCATTAGCTTCTTTTCCATAGCCAAAAGTCTTAAGAGTGCCCGCAGCTCTGTCGGCTGCTTTCGCATCAATTTTATTTTTAAATTTATCGCTAGATGCAACTTGCGCTAATGCTAGTTTTTCAGCAGGACTTAGATTCATGACTTTGCTATTCATTGCATTAGATAGATCTTCGGGCGAAAATTGCTCATACATTCTCTTTGCTTTTTCAACGTCTTTGGCTTTAAGCATTTTCTGTTGCATTTCTTTTCCTTTAACCTCCATTTTTGCTCCATAAGTTCTGAACCCAGGAATTTTTTTAATCAGACCACCTCCTGCTCTTTGTGCTGCACCACCAGCCATTTGACCCAAGCGAACTCCTTTATCGACTGTTTTTCTTTTCGCCCAATCGGTTGCACCTTTTTGCCATTTTTTGGCGATGCCCATCGTTGCAGCTGCTCCGGTTACTCCTAATTTTTGAGCGACTATCATTCCTCCCAAAATTAAACCAAGAAATATAAAGTAAGCAGCAGAATCCGAAGTATTTGCTATAAATCTTGTCAACCCTCCGTCAACTTTTGAGTTGTATTGTCCTAATGACTTTAAATTCTCAATATTTTTTACTGCCAACCAAAAGAAGAAGGTAAAGACAGGAGCAAAGAAACACCATTTCAATAAATTAGACCACCATTCCTTCGCATATTTATCTAAGGATGGGGTTGCATAACAAATAAAAGCCAGAGGAGCAAGTATCACCAGAATTGCCAAGGATATCAATCTAACTATAAGCATTAACCCTGCGGCAATTAAGACTAATGCGGCCAACATCATAAATCCAGCTGAAACGAGCGACGTTGCTACTATTTCCCAAAAATCTTGAACAGGGGGCGCAGTGGCTTGGGCTGCCTTTGCTATTTTCTGCTTTCTTTCGCACTCATGTTCGTCATCGTAAACTTTTGTCCAGCACGCCTCTCGTTCTTCTCGTTGCATTGATCCGGGGCAAACCTCATTATCTGGCAAATCACAAGTATCATCTATCAACATAAGATTCGCCCTCAGTCCGTCTACTAATCTACCACCAAGGTTGTTCTCTAATCCGGTCAGTTGATTTACAAATGTTCTTGCTGTTATATTGCTAATATCTATCATCAGATATGTTAAAGGTAAACTGAAATTTATCAATAAGGCCACACCAAGTAGTCTGGGCAATAATTTTTTAACTCCATACTTTTCAATCCTCAATATTGTTGCGAACGCAATAAAAACCATTATTAAAATGAAAAACATATTGGCAATGCCTTGAGAGGTTTTCCAACCACTTTCCGCTATGCTTCTGTAGGCGCCAGAAAAGCCAATCTTCAGTATTGTATCAATTATTTTTATTCCCAAATTCACAAACAATTTAGCTATTTCCATCACGACGCTTGCCAATCCATTAAAAAGCCATCTTGCTATAGTCTCGCCAACACCAGCGTGGGTGGCTATTGGCACAATCAGGCAGATTAAAGCCACGCAAGATATAACGGATATTGTTTTTATGTTTAATTTTGATTTCATTTTTATTCTCATGTTTTTTTATTTTTCAATATTTGTATTTTATCTGCATTCACACATCGGATCATCATCTTGGGGCGGGATGCATCTATTGTATTTATCTTTCGGGCACGATGGCATTCCTCCTGGTGGAGTATATGAACAGTCCCCAGGCATGATTGGTGGGACATAAGACCCTTCGCTTCCAGAAGTGCTACTTAATTTGCCCGAACATTGATTCAAGCTTGTTCCATAGTTGGGATATCCTGTATCTGATGGGTCACAGGGAGCGCATACGTGCATTGTGGTCGCTTTTGTGTCGGTTAAGTCATTATTAAATACTCCGCCATGCAACGTGCCTGTGTCTGATAAGTTATAATAAAATTCTTGTGAATTCGTTCCAAAAGAAGTCTCGGCCATAAATAATGGGTTGCTTGGCGGGCAAGCAGTAGAAGTTGGTTCTTGTAATTTGTATGTACCATTATACGTACAGCTGTCTTTGCCGATATAAACGACCGCTCCGCCAGGAGTGCTGTCAGTATATATTCTTAATCGTTTTGTGCCAGGTGATTGAAATTCGAAATCTGTACAAAAACTTATATCCGATTCATTGGTATATTCTGGAAAAACTTTTGCCTTAGCCCATCCCAACGGTCTTTCGCCGTCATTACAATAACATTCTGGTTCTTGATTGACTGGCTTAGCAAACGTGCAAGGGGACACAGGGGGAACATCTACCAATGGTTTTGATCCCCCAATACAAGTTTGGTATCTCTTTAGATCTGTTGTATTTGTTGCTGCGCAACATTTACTTAATTGTTGAAAATTCCCATTGCTAACAGTATTCCAAACATTTATACTTCCGCCGATGTTTAATTTTTGATTGTTACAATCTTCATTTGTTGGTCGATTGTCCACAATATCGTTTAATTCTGCTTCAGTCATACCGTGCCCCATACAATATTGTTTACAGACCTTTATGCCGTTGTCTTCAAAGTCGGGCATAATTTGACAAATCAAACTTACGTCTATTGCTTTCTTTGCGTCTCGATCGTTATTACATTTTGTGCCACCCTCAAATGCATCGGCAAACGTTGAATCGTATCTCCCTATAAAATATGCACTGGTTCTGGCGTCACCCATCAATACCACGCCAGGATATTTTATTAATGCGCGCGCAGTAAATGCACTCATATCATCGCAGTATGACGCAGGCATAAAATATTCTTTAAGGCAGGTGAAACAAGATGTTTTTGTTTCTTCAAGCAAACACTTACTATGGAAATCAATGCCACTGCTTATTGTAGAGACAACATGTGGTTTCAGGTCTTCGTAATTACTGCAGACGCTTTCAATGCATGCTTGTTTTTGAGCGCCATCTTCCTGATCGCATTTTTCATCTGTCTTTTTCACACATTCTTTACATCTATTGGTTGTTACTTCATACCAGTTCATACAACCACTATAAAATTCTTGTTTGGCAGTAACCACTGCTTTTGTTAATACGGATGGTTTTGAAAATGGCGGATATGGTGCAGGTGGACAATTTAATTCGCTATCATCATAAATACATTGAGTGCATTGTTTACTGTAATTTGGCTCAAGACCGCTAACAATATCTTTGCAGGAAGCGGTTAATCCTCCGCTTGACTGAGTGATCATCTTTTTGCACTTAGCTGGTATCTTGTTTACAGGAATTTCTCCCCAACGATAACCGTATAGAGAAAACGGAGCGAATGGAGAGTCTAATACTGTAAAGTCGGGCTTTAAGGCAATTCCGGTTGTTCCGACATACAATGCTTCTAATTGTGCCGAATACATGTCAGTAATGTTTTTATTGAAATCTAATTCAGTAAGCATCGTTTTTTCATCTTTACATTTTGCTGTTGCTCTCGATATCATTTGTACTCCCTTAAGTGTGCCATTTAAAATAGTAGTGCGGATGTCTTTTTGCATTTCAGGGGTAATTGTTTGCCCTACCGATGTTCCGTATCCGTAAAGATCTTTATTTTCGTTTCGATTCTGTTCTTGGGTTGTTTGGTTAGCAGAAGATGGGACTAGTCCTAATCCATCAATAGCTTTGTTTAAAACAGCGCTAAAAAACACTCCCACAAGTTCACTGATTTCGTCTGCACTAATGATTCTGCTCATATCTGCTCCCAGGGCCTTGTCCATATTCTCTTTGATTGTTGCTCCGAGATTCTTAACCCCGCTTTGTGTTGGAACGCCTTTTGTTGTTGTCTCGCACTTGTCGAGACAATCATTCCATTTTATGTCGTTGCCAGGAGTTGTGGTTGGGAAATCAGTATCACATTTTTTATTACAAGTATCAGTGTCCGTTGCCTTAGTTGTTGTTTCATTTTTAGTCCCCTCGCTTACTGCGGTTTCTTTGTTTTTGGCATCAAGTTCTTCCTGTGCCAATTCATCTTGTCTTTGCGCTGCCATCAGATACGCACCCAAAAAATTATTATTCGGTTGAGTTAATGCTGTCCATGCGTCCCAGCCATAAACAGAAATTGATGGATTTTTAAAAAACGACTCAACATTATCCACAACATTATCAAGCGTGCAAGCAGAATAGTTTTTGTATTGTGGTTTGTCACTATAATATGTAGTAAATGTTGGATTTTGACCAATGCTTATTTGTAATGGTCCGCAAAGCTTTGTCGCTCCCAGTTCTTCTATAAATTTTGCTGAAGCAATATCTAATGCGTCGTCCCAAAACTTTTTCCAATCCATAACAAAGAATGGTGTGTTGCTATCGCTTGTTTTGCCCATCCCCCAATCCTGTATTTTTTGTTTTAATGGTTTCAATACCATATCCGTAACTCCCCAACCGACAGCGTCAAGTACTGTCTCTTTCATTAAATTTAAAAAACCAGCACCTCCGTCAGTTGCTTGTACTATTTTTGGTCTGGTAAGAAATATATTAAAAACAAAACCAAAAATTAAACAAAATATAATGGAAGAAATTATTATTTTTTGAAATTTGTTGAGCATAATTTTTATAAATTAATTTCTATGTTTTGTTGTTTCGCTAAATTAATCGCTTTTTCTATAAAGCCATTCCATCTGTCGGAAAATTTTTCAAATTCATTTAAGGCGGCATATGCTTTTAGGGGATCATTGGGAAGGTCTCTGAACGATATAAAGATGTTTCGGATGGTTAAAATTAACCCCAACCCCTCTTTATGAATTTCTTTCCAGGAAGATGGCACAACAATTTCTTTTAAAGTGTCAATTTTGCCTGCGTTGTCTTTGATTACCGTGTCTATTTTTGAAAAATCACCCTCTTTAAATGCGGAAGTGACAGCAGAAAAACTTTGTTGTTGCAATAAAAATGTTTTTGATTTTAAGATAGACGAGGTTTTTTCAATATAGGATTTAACGTTTTCTGTACTATTGTCATCGGATACAAAAATATTGTCGTCTGAAATCTGTATGTTAAAGATTTCTGGCATTTTTTGTAATATTTGGTCAGCGCTTTCAATTAGTAATGGATATCCTTCGGCGATTGCTCTTGTGAACATTGTTTGAACCGTTGTTTTGTCTATTGTCTGACCATATTCGTCCGGTGATGTGATTTGGTGATCATTAATATATTCGTTTTTTTGAGCAACATACGATTCTAATATCGAGTCAATAAATTCGCTATTCAAAATTTTATTTGTAATATTGTATTTATCTCCTAAGGGAAGCGGATAAAACATTTCTTCGTCTCCCGGTGCTTTGATTAATGGATTGTGCCCAGAATTAATTTCTTCGCCGTCTAAGTATCCATCATTGTCTGTGTCGGGATTCAACCTGTCGGTTTTGTATAAATCTTCTTCCCAGTCCTTAAGTCCGTCGTTGTCAGTATCAAGATTTTGGGATTCAACAATTGTTTGTCTTGCTCCCCATAAATTATAGCTGGAGAAAGCATCTCTTTTCGAATAAGCACCGATAAATAAAATTAACCCAATAGCAAAAATTAATGCTAACGGGATTATAGTTAAGTGTGATTTTTTGATTTTCATACTCTTATTATACCAAAAATTTAAATGTCAAGCTATGTTAAATTAATTATATCATTTTTTATAAAATTTTAAAAACAAAAAGATTGTTAATATCAAAATTGTTAAATAAATTATCCAATCACCATATTTTGTATATAAGGATTTGTCTGTTAAAAGTTTGGCATCTACAAATATTATGCGATTATCTATGGTTGGGGACTTGTCAATAACTTCTCCTTTGGAATTGAGCAGAAAAGAATACCCCACATTGGTTGCTTGCGCAAAATAACGATTATTTTCTATGGCTCGGAATTTTGTCATCGCCATAATTTGATTTAGGAGGGTTGCAGAGCCATGAAATGGTGCATCGCTAGAAGACGACATTAATATCTCGGCTCCGTTATTAGTCATTCGTCTATTTTCGTTTGGAGACATAAATCCAGTGCATATTGTTCCGCCGACATTGCCCTTTAATGTTTTGGCTGGGTAAGAAAAATTTCCACGAGAAAAGAATTTTTCTTTCAAGTCGGTTTTGAAAGAATATAAATTAAGAAAAAGTTTTGTAATATATGGCAAATAATCTCCATTGGGCATTAAAAATGTCTTGTCATAAACAGCGATTGGTTCTTTTTTGTCTAAATCAAAATAGAACAATCGAGATGTTGTTTTTCCGTTTTTGTCCGTAAATTTTTGATTCTCAATAAAAATTTGTCCTGGTCGCCAAAAATCTTTGAGAATATATTTAGCAATTTCATTGCTTCCAGCCATTGCTGTAATGCTAAATCCTTCGGGCTCAATAATGATGTCTGGATTTTGGTTAATGTTTTCTGGTTCTTGAAATATTTTTTTTACGATATTAAAAATATCAAGCCGATTATAGGCGTTCAGTTCGTTTCCAGAAGCAAAATTGGTTTGTAGGATTGCTAATTTAATTATTTTGCCGTTCTCGGGAATGTTCAATTTATAAAATCCATAACATTTCCAAATCGAAAAAATTGAAATGATAAAAATTATTATAGATGCGAAATATTTAAGAGATATGGTTTTTTGTTTAATTTTATAGATCATTAAAAACAATAAAGTATTAATTAAAACAATTAAGAAGCTAATTAAATAAATTCCGCCGATGTCCGCTATTTGCGAGAGAGGAGAATTGTTGTGCAAAAAATACGCTAAATTCCCCCACGTCCAATAGGGACTCCATAGGGTTTCTTTCCCCAGCCACAAGATATTAAATCCCCAAGTTCGTAAATATTCAAAAATTATCCAAATTCCTGGGATTAAGAATATTGGCCAAATTGTATTGATTTTCAGAGACAATAATTTTTTAATTGTCCATGAGAACGCACCAATAAATAATCCAACGAATAGAATGTGAATGAGCCACAGAAGGAGAAAGACGAAAAATACCACAACAACTTCTTTCTCAGTGTTAACATCCAAGAATTCAAATGGCACAGTGTCAAATAACCACAAAAGCAATCCGCCACCGAAAATTGTGCCAGTGACTAACCCACCAAAAAATGCCCTCTTTGTTGTTGTTGATTTTGAAAATATAAATAAAAATAATGGAATCAATGAAAACCAAATCAGATGATTAAAATCGAACAAAGGGAACAAAATCAACAACAGTCCGCTCGTAATGGGTAATATGAAGTTTAAATTTTTTTTAATGTTAGGGATTAAATTGTTCATAAATTTTAATCCAATCATTGATCGTTAAACTCTCTGCACGAATACCTGGATTTAAATTTAATTTTTCAAAATTAATTTCAGGGATGTTGTTTTTTAGCATCTTTCTTTTCGCAGAAAACCCCATTTTCACCAATTTAAAAAACTTTTCCGTATCAATGTTGGACGTCGGACGTCCAACATTCTTTGTGTTGTAGGGCACTATTTTGATGATTGAAGAATCCACTTTTGGCACAGGGTAAAAACTATTTTTAGAAACAAAAGAAATTATCTCTGGTTTAGCATAAAATTGCACAGATACGGCGAGTAAGGACATTTTTGCCCTAGAACTACTTCGTAGTTCGGGCCCGATCGCCTTTGGCGATTTAGTGGGTGGCGAAGCGCAGATGCGCTGAGCCACCTCTTTTTGAATCATTAAAATTATTTCGCTTGGTTTATTTTCTGTTTCCAAAAACATTCTAATCAATGGCGAAGTAAGATAGTACGGAATATTTGCCACAACCATGTAGGACATCGCACGTCCTACATGGGGACGTGCGATGTCTCCCATTTTTAAAATATCGTCATTGATAATTTGGACATTTTTTATGTTGTTATCTTTTAGAATTTTTTCTAATATTTCACACAATTCTCTATCTTTTTCAATCGCAATCACTCGCTCTGCCCTTTTTGCTAGTTCCAATGTTAAATTTCCTAATCCGGGCCCAACCTCCAAAATAATATCGTTTGGTTTAATGTTTGCAGTTTCAATAATTTTATTCAAAACATTCTCGTCAATCAAAAAATTCTGCCCCATAAATTTATTGGGTTTGATATTGTATCTGTTTAAAATATCTTGAATTTTAATCATTAAAAATCAATTAGTCCTTTAATGTCTGGTTCGAATTCTTCGTATTGAATTAGATGTTCAGGTATTTCTGACAAAAATCTCGATGGCGGATTCGCTTCTTGCGATCCCCAGCTTGTTCTGCGTTGAGAAACGATTAAATGTAAATGAACCTTACTTCTGGTTATGCCGACATAAAATAGTCTGCGTTCTTCTTCAATGTCTAAAGGATTTAGTAAGCTTCGCGAATGAGGTAAAATTCCCTCTTCGCAACCAATAATGAAAATTGCTGGAAATTCCAGCCCCTTGGCGGTATGAAGTGTCATTAGATGTACAACATTTTGATTGTTTTGAATTTCGTCAGCATCAGAAAGTAATGCAGTTTTTTCCAAAAAATCATTTAATCCTTGTGGTGAAGGGAGTTTATCATATTCGGCAGCAACACTGACGAGCTCTTCAACGTTTTGCCATCGCGCCTCATCTTCAGAAAGTCCGGCCTGCAGTTCGTTATCGCCATAAGTTTTTTTAAGATAATTCTGATATTCAGTTTCTTTGAGAATAAATTTTAAAAGCTTTGATAATGGCGATTTTAGAGCGAGTTCTTTTGCTTTTTGAATAATTTTATAGAATAACCCTACTTCATTTTTTTCTTCAGCGATTTTTTCAATGCCATTTTGTAAGATTTTATCAATTGTAATTTTGCCAACCCCTCGAGTGGGAGTGTTAATAATTCTTTTTAAACTCAATTCATCGCCGTTGGAAATATATTTTAAATATCCAATCAAATCTTTAATTTCCCTTCTTTGATAAAATCTAATCGCTCCCACCAATTTGTAGGGGATGTTGTTTTTAATAAACGCCTCTTCAACTGCACGTGATTGGGCATTGGTTCGGTAGAAAATTGCAAAATCGCTTAATTTGTATCCCTGTTGTGAGAGTTCGGCAATCTTTTTAACAATGAATTCCGCTTCGCTTTTTTCGTTCCAGGTTCCCACAACTGCAATCAAGGGGCCAGAAGGATTCTCTGTCCAAAGATTTTTCGGTTTTTGATAAACATTTTTGGAAATTAATTTTGAAGCAGCGTCTAAAATATTTTGTGTTGATCGATAATTTTGGTCTAGGGTCACAACTTTTGCTTGCGGATAATCTTTTTCAAAATTCAAAATATTTCTGAAATCCGCATTTCTAAATGAATAAATCGATTGTGCGTCGTCTCCCACTACGCAAATATTTTTGTATTTAGACGATAATAATTTAATTAATTTGTATTGCGATGGGTCAGTGTCCTGATATTCATCAACCATAATATATTTGTATTGTTCTTGATATCTTTCTAAGACATCTGGCCATTCTTCAAAAATTTTAACCATAAACATAATTAAGTCATCAAAGTCCAGGGCATTGTTCTTTTTTAGTTCTTCTTGATACCCTCTATAAATTTTAGCAATTATTTTCTCAAAAAATTCTTGTGCATTATCTTCGTATTCTTTGTAATCAATAATTTCGTTTTTTAGGGAAGAAATTGTGTGTAGGGCCCTTTTAGCAGAGAACTGGTCTTGGTTAATTTCTAATCGCTTAATAACGTCTTTTACCAAGCTCAATTGGTCGTCTTCGTCATAAATTACAAAACTTGATCTGTAGCCCAATTTGGGGATTTCTTTGCGCAAGGTTTTTAAGCAAAATGCGTGGAAGGTTCCCATAAAAGGTAGATAGCTGGTATGGTCGAGCAGCTTTGCTGTTCGCGATTTCATCTCGCCTGCCGCCTTATTTGTAAATGTGACCGCCAAGATGTTTTGGGGCAAAATTCCTGATTTTACCATGTATGCTAAGCGGTGAGTAAGCACTTTTGTCTTGCCAGAACCCGGCCCAGCCAATATCAAAACCGGCCCATCAATCGTGGTTACCGCTTCTTGCTGTTTTGGATTCAAATCAGTTAAAATATCGCTCATAACCCAAGTATAACACGAGCCAAAATTTTAACGAAAAAAACTTGACAAGGGCTTATTCCTGTGATAGTATTAAAAGTACCAAAACTCAGTTAGGTATTTTTTATTTTAGGTAATCAGTTTAACCAAAAACCTATTTATAAGATTCAAACAACTAGTAGTTTTATGGGCAAACTGCTCAAAACCCTATATTTTAGGCACTATAGCCCGGTGGGCTCGGCCAATATAGGGGTAGCAGCAGTTATTTTTATTGTTTTAATGGTTTTATTCATAACTACGACAATTGCTGGTAGTTTTACTGGCAATTTCAGCACAAATCAGGAGGATATAAATTCAGCCATAAGTGGTTCTTGCGTCTATGCTTCTGATTATTTAAATCTACACGAGGAGATAGTCGAGGAGTCATATTTTATAGATGAATCATTTAAAGAATTAGGAATTATGGTTCAAGACAATGCCTTTGTTGCCCACAATTCTCCAGCAACGGTTTCGCCGTTTTCATCTTCTGGCAGAGGGAGCGTTATCGCTTATGAGGTTCAGCAAGGAGACGTTCCATCAGAAATCGCTTCAATGTTTGGAATTACGACCAACACCCTGCTTTGGGCGAACAATTTAACCCCAACAAGCAAGATTAAGATTGGTCAGAAATTATCAATATTGCCGGTTTCAGGCGTTAAACACACGATTAAGAAGGGAGACACATTAGATGGTATTGTTAAAACATACAAGGGGGATACCGACGAGACCATTAATTTAAATGGTTTGCCAGCAAACGGTGTTTTGGCTATTGGACAGGAAATTATAATTCCCGATGGTCAGAAACCAATTCAATTTATTCCTGCAAAAGCAAGAACTTATGCCTCTTATACCCAAGAAGAACTCGGGCCATATGGAGATGCAAGTCATGGATTCCCTTGGGGTCAATGCACATGGTATGTTGCTCAAAAAAGGTATATTCCTTGGAACGGAGATGCTAAAACTTGGCTTACAAAAGCACCACAATTTGGGTTTGCGACTGGCACAGAACCAGTTGTCGGGGCGATTGTTTCTACAAAAGAAAGTATTTATGGTCACGTTGCCTATGTTGAGGCCGTAGGAGAGAACACGATTACAATTTCAGAAATGAGTTTGGGCCGTGGCATTAAGCGTGTGAGAATTTTAAATCAAGATGACTGGCGAATACGTGGCTACATCTACTAAAAATCCCCCGCAACTGCAGGGGATTTTTTAATTGACAAAAAACTAGCCATATGATATATTGTTATTTGCGGAATCAATCTGCAAATATGTACACTAGGAGGATGAAGATGAGCACATTTGGGTGGATGGTCCTTGTTTTTGGTTTTTTTGTTTTGTTGGTTGTCATGACGGCAATGCGCCGAATCAGAAGGCATTTAAAGACATCCGTGCCTGCTGTTTCCGGCGCGACTTCAGAAGAAGAATTGCAAGCAGAAACGAATCTGGAAGAAGTCGAGGAAATCAGTGACGAAGCTTGGTGGAACGAGACCCAGAAAAAGATGGAAATTGGAAGACATTACGCCATCTACGACCATCGTGTGCTGGGAGCAAAAGAACTCGATATCATTTTCGATTATGGCTGGAGGTTCTGCGAGATAGATCGCGGTAACGGTTATTGCGCATACCATTTCGAGAAAATGCCCCAATAAAGGGCAGAAAGTGATCGTGGCGGGACCCTGTCCCGCCACATTTTTAATTTAATTATAGATGTACGGAGAACAGTTCTCCGTACATCTATGCGTGTCTATTATCGTATGCTATATTGAAATGAAGGAGGCGCACATGCAAAAAATTTTTAATCCTGGGGACAAATGCGAAATTGTCGAACTGGGAGGGGGAGCATTTCATTTCGAAGCAAGAGAATGTTTTGTGGGTAAGGAGGTTATATTTGTAAAATACGGAGACAGTAAATTCGTCGGAGAAGGATTTATTGCCTGCGCCTTGTGCTTATTGGAAGACATTTGTACCAACGAAAAAACCGGAGAACGTATGTTGTCCGGATACGAATTCTACTTCCCCTGCGTTAAACTCAAAAGGGCCACTCGATAAGTGGTCCTTTATATTTCCATTAAATTTCTATCTAGATCGCTGGCACGTCATTGAGGGCAAGTCCCAAAATACTCTCCGCGTCATTTTTCAGAACAATTCTATTGTCTTTTGCCAGGTTATTTGAAAGATAATATTTTTCTCTATTGATAAATATGAGAAAGCAACCTATTTCACGTCCACAATATTTGGAGTATTTTTTTCTTCTGCCCGCATATATTAATTTTCTATCTTGTAGCAAATATGAGTGGCAGCCCTCTATGGCATATCCAATGATTTTTTCTAAGAGAAACTCCGTTCTTAAAATAAGAATTGTTTTGTAGTCGGAATATTCTTTGAACTTATTATCTGCCGACTTTATGTGGTCGCTAAATCTTTGATTCATTTTTTCCATGTCGATGCCTTGTCCAGTCATTACTCCTGGTTCCGTCGCAAATGCTATCCTGTAATTTGTATCATCTTTAATCTCTATGGCTATTTTTAACGAGTGATTTACTATATCGGCTTTCTTCTTCGAGCCACTCTCTTCGTCTCCATCAATCCAATTCGAATTAAGAAGATTCAGATCTTTAATCAGTTCTTCTTTAAATTTTTTTTCTGGCTCCATGGATTTATTTATTTTTCTCCTAGTGGTTGTTTGCCTCTTTCTATCCAATCCATCCAATTCTTTACACTTGCTTTGATGCTTTTGATATAAATTTCTCTCCATTCGGGCTTAGTAAGACGGCTTTTGTATTTTTCTATCATATCATCGATTGCTTCATCATCTTTTTGATAACCTCCCAATAAACCCGTTGCCTCCTGTACGATTTTGCTATATTTACGATCTCCCATGTCCCAATAATGTTTAGCAACAATATCTAATGCTTCCCAGAGAACATCTATTGGGTATGGCAAGAACGATTCTGGGATAGAACTACAGAAAAAAGCGGAACTCAAGAACCAATCTATTGGGTAAACATATTCTTTCCAAACTTTAAAAATTTTATCCGCTTCTTCAAGTGTCATAAATTTATTTTTTTACTTTCCATAGATTTATTTGTTGTTTTTTGGGTCTACTAAAAATCCATCTGTAATCCCGGAGTTTATATAAGTATTCTTTTTCGGCATTCACTTTTTTAATTTTTATATCGTATTTATTCTTTAACCCGATATCTACAGCACCATCCATTGATATTCCCCAATGTCCCCCGAGTCCTTTTTCGAGACGATTTATTTCGTCTCCTGTTTCCTTTAAATATTGACGATTTAATTCATCAAGTTCTATTTCTTTAAGATCAATATCTCTTTCAATTTCAAATCCTTTGAGCCTTCTGTTTTCTATATAGAAATAAATAGCTGAAAATCCCAGAGCAACTTCCAAGATGTAGCGAATAATGTTCCACATAAATTTATATTTAATTCTTATGCCCAGATCATAATCCTAAAAATTAGAATCAGCAAGTGTTTTGCCCTAAGAGTCAAATGGTTAAGATTTAATTTAAAGACTGAAATTTCAGATCCAGTACAAGGGCTTGACACGATATTTTTCATAAACTATGATTATAGTGTGCTTGCGGAGTCGTTTAGACTCCAATCGGCATCAAAGCTGATGGCAGGCACACCAAAACCCCTCTTATTTTAGGGGGTTTTTGTTTTTCCGCGACTTATTTTTACTTTATCTCCCATGATGCTACAAAATCTTTTGAATCCTTCGCCGATTTGTATTACAACGAGCTTTACTTCGCAACCCTTTATTGACAGAGAAAAAGTCCAGAATCGTGCTTTAGACTTAACAAGAATCCTCTGTCGATATTTATTTAATATTTTACGTTCCATCTCCCTTTCCTCGTAACTATAAGATGTAGATTGTTTAATTATTTGCTCAGCATATTCTATTAGGACAAATCGTTTTTTCTGTTCATTTTTTGTTCTAGAAATACGACCCTTGTATACTAAATGATCAAATCCGTCTCTATTAAATGATATGTATTCGTTATCTAAACAAGGGCATTGTATCCTTCCTATCTTAGAATAAATCTTTTTAGCCCTACGCCTAGCTTCTTTGTATCCCAATGGCCATGTTTTAATCATGTATTTCGCTTTTTTTATAATTCTGCCTTAATTTTTTGCCGAATTTATCGTAATGTTTCTTAAATTCAGGATTTTTTAATTGTTCGGCAAGATATTTTTGGAAATCTCTTGCTTTTATTTTCTTGGTCATGGGTTTGAAAATTTAATCATTAAAAATTCATTGTAAATTAGAAATTGAAAATTGAAAATTTTATCATACCTCCATCTTCGGTCTATATTGCAACGCTTCGGCGATGTGGATTTTACGAAAAGTTGACTGTAAAATTGCTGTTTAATGCGCGGGCGATGCTGTCGAGGGTTTGAATGCTAAGATTTTGTTTGCCAGCTTCGATTCGGGCGATATTGCTTTGCTTGGTTTTAATCTTTCTGGCTAATTGTAACTGGGACATATTTCTCTGTTTTCGCAACTTCAAAATCTGGTAAGCAATTTCTAATTGTTTGCCGTAATCATCGTAGTGTCTCTTGAATTCGGGATTTTTTAATTGTTGAGCAAGGTATTTTTGAAAATCTCTTGCTTTTATTTTTTTATTCATAAAATTTTGGATTATTAATTACAATATTATAATTATTTTCAGCGATTTTTATCTCAGTTTCAGGAGTTTTTTGCGTATGCTTTAAAAATGCGTGGAGCAATATGATGTTCTTGTTGATGAACGTAAAATAGAAGATTCTGTGTCTATTTTTGCCAAAATCAATCCTTAATTCGCGAATTTTGCCTTTAATGTGTTTTGAGTATGGCTCATCTAATACGCCTTCGTGTTGTCTTAAAAATTCGATAAATCTAGAAACTTTTGCTTTCTGTTTTTCGTCTAAATCATTAATGTATTTCATAACTGGATCTTTTCCTGTTTTGGGATCAACGAAAAATTTTACTTTATATTCATTAGAATCAGTATATATCATATAAGATATGTTTGTCAATAGTTAATACTGTGGATAACTATATTTCCATCTTTGGTCTATATTGCAATGCTTCGGCGATGTGGATGTGGGTGATATTGGGCATGTCGGCGAGATCGGCGATTGTGCGGGCGAGCTTAAGAATGCGATGATATCCACGCGCAGACATATGCAGATTATTTACTGCATTTTTTAATAACATTTCGCCTTGCTCATCGGTCTGGCAATGCTTTTTAACTAAAGGGATGTTCATTTCTGAATTAGTAACAATATTATCATCTTTAAATCTTTCCAATTGAATTTTCCTTGCCTTTTCCACCTTTTCTCGAATTTCTTCGCTCGAACCCTCAACCGATTCATCGGTTAATTTTCCATATTTAACGTGTGGCACTTCAACATATAAATCAATTCTATCCATAATTGGTCCAGAAATTCTGCGCTGATATTTGCCGATTTGTTGTTGATTGCAGGTGCATTGTTTCTCTGGGTCGCCATAATATCCGCAAGGACAGGGGTTCATCGCCGCGACCAAAATAAATCTTGAAGGAAAACTATAACTCGCCTTTGCCCTAGAAATATGCACAACTCCATCTTCAAGCGGTTGCCTTAAACTTTCCAAGACATCACGATGTATTTCTGGAAATTCATCAATAAATAGAACTCCCCGATGTGCTAAAGTTATTTCTCCTGGTCTTGCAAATCCCCCGCCTCCAATCATACTTGCTTCTGACGCGCTATGGTGGGGAGAGCGAAATGGTCTTTGGTGGATGAATGGTTTTTTATGGGATAATTTTCCCGAAACACTATAAATTTTAGTCACCTCTAAAACCTCACTCCATGCCATTCTCGGTAGAATAGTGGGAATTGCTTTGGCCAATAAAGTTTTTCCAGACCCAGGTGGGCCGGTCATAATGATATTATGATTTCCGCTAGCTGCAATTTCTAATGCTCGTTTAGCGTTTTCCTGGCCCTTAATGTATGCCATATCTACTGTTGATGGAAATGCAGTTTCAAATCCTTCCAAGAAATTTTCATCAAATGGTTCTAACGCTTTGATTTCAATTCTATTTTCTAAAAATCCGATTAATTCCGCCAAAGATTCAACAGGATAGACGTTAATATCTTTCACTAATCGTGCTTCATTGCTGTTTGACTTTGGGACAAAAACATTTTTAATTCCTTTTTCTTTTGCTGCCAAACAAATTGGTAAAACCCCATTAACTCTCCTTACTTCGCCATTTAAGGCAAGCTCGCCAACAAAAATTTTGTCTTCAGCATCAAATTCTATTTGTTGGGATGACAATAAAAAACTTAAAGCAATTGGTAGGTCATATCCCGAACCCTCTTTTCTTAAATCGGCAGGTGCCAAGTTGATAATTACGCGTTTATTTTGTTTATGCGGAGGTTCGGCTCCACTATTTTTTATGGCCGCAGCAATTCTTTCCTTGGACTCTTCAACTGATTTGTCGGGAAGGCCAACGATACTAAAAAAGCGGAGGCCAGAAGATAAATCTGCCTCCACCTCAATGAGTTCGGCGTCTAATCCCGTTGTTGCAGCTGAATAAACTTTATTCATGTTATTCTGGTTGTGGATAAGTTTTAATGATTTCGTCAATATCAAGGTTTTGAGACAATCTTGTGTTTTTAGAGCTAAAATATAGTATTTTCGCCCTTGACATCGATGAGTTTTGTTTTCCTAAAATTATGTTTTAAACAAGTTATCCCCACTCGACTCAGCACCAAAGGTGCTTCGCTCGCGGTAAACCACTTCCTTATTTTAATCTATCGATAATGTTGTATATTGATTCTCTGCTCGTAGACATTAAAAATAGATTATTTTTGATCGCGTAGTCAAGGGACAATTCTGGGACAGAGAGATCGACAATGCGGATGTTTGTTTCGTTATATTTATTATCAGAAAAGCCATTTGTAGTTAAATTGTTTGGTTGATGGTTTAAGAATATGCCTTGGAAATTCCAGGGCATTGTTTTTTCCCACGATTTCGATTTCTCAATAAATCCTTCTAAATTGTTTATTTCTACGATCAATCCAATCCTTTGCTGTTCGCCTTGTTTATATGTAACAAGTGTATAATTATTTTTTAGTTCCGCAAGCGTGTATGGGGGAATATAAATCCGTAATTCTTGGGTCAATTCATTTAATGAAAGAGCGTTGCCACTAATTTTTGTAGGCACAATTCTTTTTAGAGTTTTTTCTGGTTGGCCAGAATTTTCTTCATTAATTAACATATCAATCAAAGAAGAGTTGTTTTCTATTTTAAAAATTTTTGTTTCATCAACCCTAATTAATGACATAGAAATTTCTGGCTGATTATCAATTGGCAAAGGATTTGGTTCTTGTTTTTTTATTTTTGAAATTATCAAGTATCCTATCAGATTGATGACGATGACAATGATAACAATTATCCCTAAAATGATTAATATTTTTTTTGTCTTGTGTGCCTTAATCGTTGTTTCTATTTCATTGCTTTCTTGTGTGATTGGTTTAATTGTTTTTTTTGTGATTGGCTTTATTGGTGGAGGAATGGGGGTGGCTGTTGGCGTGGGCGCAGGCGGGGGTACGGGTACAATAAAATCCTCGATATCTGGCAATGAGGATTTTTTGGTCTCTGGTATTTTAATTTCTGGCTTGGTCTCGGATTTGAGTTTCGATGCATTAAGAATATTGTCGATTTCTTCCGATAGGGGTGTTTTCAGTGTTTCTTTGGCTTCTTCAATTATTGGTAATTCTTTTGGCGGTTCAGGTATCTTTTCTTCTTTTTTGATAATTGGTTTTGGAACCTGTATTTCGGGTACTTTTAGGTTCACCAATTTTGGTTCTACCGTTTTTCCTTCTATCTTATTTAAGTCGTCTTGCATCGTCCTTACTTCGTATTCGGGCAAGGAATTAATTGGATCGTTATTTTGTTGTGCCATATTATTATTTTTTTGAAATAATTTTTATTAAACCAAGACTAATTTTACCACTATCGTCCACTTTCTTAACTTTAACATGAACAATATCGCCTTGTCTAACTATGTCTTCAACCCTATCAACTCTTTTGTTCGAAAGTTCGGAAATGTGGAGCAATCCATCTTGTCCGGGAAACAATTCTACAAATGCGCCGAACTCCATAACCTTAACAACCGTTCCTTCAAATTCTTCATCTACTTTTGCTTCCCTGGTCATTGATTCAATCCTGTTGATTGCTCGCTTTGCGCCATCAGCATCATTGCAGGTAACAAAGATTGTTCCATCTTCTTCGATTTCAATGGTCGCTCCGGTTTCTGTGGAAAGTTCATTAATTGTTTTTCCGCCAGAACCAATCACTAATCCTATTTTGGCAGGATTGATTTTTATCGAATAAACGCGAGGAGCAAAAGTTGATAATTCTGCACGAGGTACGTCGATCGTTTTTGTGATTACATCAAGAATTTCTAGACGTGCCCTTTTTGATTGTTGAAATGCATCCTTCAAGATATTCATTGGTATCCCGTCAATTTTAATATCCATTTGAAGTGCGTTAATTCCATTTTTTGTTCCAGCAATCTTCAGGTCCATGTCGCCATAATGATCTTCTGGTCCCTGAATATCGGTTAAAACTTTATATTTTAAAGCTTGCCCTGAGCCCGTCGAAGGGTCCATCATTAACCCCATGGCAATACCAGCTGCCTTTTCTTTAATTGGAACACCGGCATCCATTAATGCTAATGTCGAACCGCAAACAGATGCCATTGAAGACGATCCATTTGAAGACAGGACTTCAGATACAACTCTAATCGTATAAGGAAATTCTTCTCTTGAAGGGACAATCGCCATTAACGCTTTTTCCGCTAATGCACCATGGCCAATGTCCCGTCTGCCAGGATTTCCGACTCGTCCGACCTCTCCCACAGAGAATGGGGGAAAGTTGTAGTCATGCATAAATCCTTTTTTGCCTTGAATCTCCATTTGGTCAAAAATTTGTTCCGAGCCAGGAGAGCCAAGAGTAACAGCAGAGAATACTTGTGTTTCTCCTCTTTGGAACAATCCCGAACCGTGTAATCTAGGAAGAATTGCTACTTCGGCGCTTAATTTTCTTAATTCGTCCATTTTTCTACCATCCGGTCTCTTGTCGTTTTTAAGAATGTTGATGTGAGTGATTTCATCAATTTTTTCTTCAAGATAATCCATAACCATTGCGGTTTTTCCCTTTGTTTCTTCGGGATATTTTTCTTCGATCAAGACCTCAATTCCCAAATTAATATCTTCTAATTGCTTTACTCTGGCTTGTTTTTCTTTATGATAAATTGCTGTTTCTATTTTATCTTCAAGAAATTTATCGATTAATTTTTTAAGATCAGCATCAATTTCTGGGATTGTTAATTCTAATTTGACTGGTTTAACCTCTTTAATGATATCCTTTTGAAAATCAATTAATTTTTTAATATATTTTCTCACAACATCGATTCCTTCAAGCATTTGCTCTTCTGGAACCTGTATTCCTTGTCCTTCAAGCATATTTAAAAGAATATCGTTGTCTTTTTCGATTCCGGCTGCAAAAATTTCTGAACCAGTTTTTGCTTTTGCGCTTAAGGTTGAAGTAACAATCCATTCTCCTTTTTCATCTTGACCAGCAGAAATTCCTGCAATTGGTCCATTAAATGGTATGTCAGAAATAGACAGGGCAACCGAAGCGCCAATTAGCGCTGGTAGTACTGGATCATTTTCACCGTCGAATGATAAGACGGTTAAAACGACCTGTAAATCGTTTCTTAGTTTTTGATTAAAAAGAGGTCGGATTGATCTATCAATAACTCGGCCAGTTAAAATCGCTTCATCTGATGGCCTTCCTTCCCTTTTAATGAAACGACTGCCCTTGATTTTTCCCGCTGCGTAAAATTTTTCTTCGTAATCAACGGTTAGGGGAAAATAGGTTTTTTCGCTTTTTTTATTGGAAAGAACCGCAGTTGCTAAAACTGTGGTTTGTCCATACGTTACCAAGGCCGAGCCATTGGTTTGTTGAGCCAATCTACCCAACTCGACAGAGAGTTCTTTTCCTTCGATCTCTGTTTTAAATGTTTTCACATCCATATATTTTTCGCCTTGATCTGCAAACTTCAGACTACGATTCATACGAATCCATAATCTATGTGTTCACAGACCAAAACGTTACTTATTTCTTATTCCTATTAAGTACTTTTGTGGGGAAGCGCTAAGATCGACAAAATCATCAACTGCTTCTCTCAATTTTGCGGATGCGCTTTTGCCAAATGAAATTACTTCCACTTGCTGTCCTTGTGATTGTAAAAATTCTACTAACGGCACAAAGTCACCATCGCCAGTAACCAAAACCACGCTATCTAATTTTGTATTCAAACTAATTGCATCCACTGCCATGCCCACATCCCAATCTGCTTTTTTCATTCCGCCAGGAAAGATTTGTAAATCCTTACTTTTAACCTCGATTCCCGATTTGGTTAAAGCTTCCAAAAATGCTTTTTCATCTCCGGATTCGGTAGTAACAACATAAGCAATTGCGCGAATAAGTTTTCTGCCAGCAACTGCGGTTTTTAAAATTTCTCTAAAATTAACCCTTGCTCCGTAAATATTTTTTGCGGAGTGGTACATATTTTGTACGTCAATAAAAATTCCCACTCTTTGATCCTTGTTTTTGATAATAGACATATACTTATTGAAATTTACTTGCTTCGCAAGTGAGATAAGCTCACTGCGTTCGCGAAATTAACTTCGTGAAATTTATTTCTTAAGGCCGAGGGCTTTGATTACTTTTTTATAGCGAGATTCATTGTCTGAACTTAGCCATTCAAGTAATTTTTTGCGTTTCGAAACCATGCCCAAAAGACCACGCCTGGAATGATTATCTTTGGGGTGTTTTTTTAAATGTTCAGCCAATTCAGTGATTTCTTGAGATAAAATCCCAATCTGAACATCCGCCGATCCAGTGTCGGTGTCGTGTATTTTGTGTTCGGTAATAACTTTCTTCTTCTTAATTTTTCCTAACATAAATTAAATAATTACTTTTACTATATTTTACTTATTTTATTATAAAAACATTATACATCATAATAATTCTCTTGCCAAGAGGAGATGCTGTGGTGTATCATAAAAACATAATACAATAATTGTAAATTACAATATGCATATTGATCAATACAAAACCGTTATCTTTGGTAAGGAATGCTTAGTGGAACTCATGAGCTTTGACAAAGAAGACAGTAAAAAATGGAAAGCACTTTTTGATATATGGAAAAAATTAAAATTAGGTATGCGCGAATATAAATCACGAGAACCTAATTTGCCAGAGGGTCTGTCTGAGGTGGCGTTTTGTTTGTTTTCGGGTTCGAAAAGATTTATATCCCTAAGGGGAGAAGCATCAACATCTTTTGATACATTTAATTTAAAAACCAAAAGAGCTGAACAAATAAAGGCATCTAGTATAAAGCACGACTTAACAACATTTGGCCCAAAATCTCAATGGGACGATTTGTATTTTTTAGATTTTTATAATGAGAAAAAACTAGACGGGACTTTTAACGTCTATAAAATTCCATCTAGATTTATACTTAATGCCAAAGTAAACAAGAAACAAACATTAAGGCAACAACAAAAACAAAAACGAAGACCAAGATTTAGTATAACTAAAGAAATCATTGAAAGATGCAAATTAAAACCAATTGCGTGTAATGTAAAAGTTTGGTAATTATTAATTATCCATTACGCTTTTTATTTTTTTTGCAATTCTTTCAACTACCGAAACGGTTACGGAATTTCCGGCCTGTTTATATAAAACAGAATCCGCCAATTTGGGCAATATAAAATCTTTCGAAAAACCCTGCAACCTAAAACATTCAAGAGGAGTCAGTTTTCTGATTCCTTTTTTGTCTTTTATAATTGGCACATTGTGTCCGCCGGTTCCCATATTTGCTGTTAGCGTTGGGCAAACTCCTTTTTTATTTTCTCGCACATATTGTCTACGCCATTGATAAATCTTATTTTCTTCTTTTACAAAATCTTTGAGTTTTTTATAGAGAGGCTTGTCGTTATAATAGTATTTATTATCAACGTTTTCTTCCAGAAAATCGTTGATTTTTGTTTCTAGTTTTATGGGTTCGGGAAAATTAAATTTCTCTATGTTATTTTTGTCTTTAAATCCCACGATATAGATTCTCTCTCGATTTTGTGGAACGTTACCGTAATTCATGCTATTTAAAACTTCGGGTTTAATGTGATAGCCAAGATTTTTCAATGTTTCCGTTATTATTTTAAACGTTTTTCCATTGTCGTGGCTAATTAGATTCTTAACATTTTCCAATAAGAAACCTTTCGGTTTCCGGGCGTCAATAATTCTCGCAATATCGAAAAATAGATTCCCCCTTCCTTTCTCGTCCTTGAATCCTTGTCGATATCCAGCAATTGAAAATGCTTGACACGGAAATCCTGCTAGCAAGAAATCAAATTCTGGCAAATCATCGATTCCAATTTTAGTTACGTCTTCGGTAACAAGTTTTGAGGTTTTAAAATTTAAATCGTAAGTTGTCTTGCAATTTTCGTCAAAATCATTAGAGAATACTGTTTCAAATCCATTCTTTTCGAATCCGAGACGTATGCCACCAATCCCTGCGAACAAATCCAGGGTTCTGATCGTTGTTTGGTTTTTTGTGCTTGGAAAACCAGGAATAGTTTTAACGAGAACACCTCTAATCTCAATTTCGTTTGTATAAATTGGTAACATATTCTGATTTGCCGGTTGCAATTTAAAAATATTTTTTAATTTGTAGATTTTCTTTAAGGTGGCCTCGTTCTGATTTATTATGGCGACCACTGTTTGGCCATTTTCTGCCGTAGATTGTTTTTTAATTACAACAGTATCTCCGTCAAAAATTCCCTCATCGATCATACTGTCGCCTTTGACTTTAAGGGCATAATAATCAAAATAGGGACTTATTTCGTTTTTCGAAACATTAATTGTTTCGCCTAGCGTTTCAATAACTTCTATTGGTTGTCCGGCGGTGATGGTTCCGAGAATTGGTATTTTTACAAAATTTAATCTTTTGAATTTATTTGATATTTGGATTGTCCTTGGATGATTTTCAAATTTATTTAAATAGCCTTTTGATTTGAGCGCTTCGACGTGTTGGTGCACGCCAGATATCGATGATAACTTGAAACGTTTCGCGATCTCTTGGAGAGAAGGCGAGTAGTTATTTTTCTTTATATATTTCTTGATATAATCGAATATTTTTTGCTGTTTTTCTGTTAACATAATTTCATTACTATATTACAATTATATACCGAAAGAAAACCGAAAATCAATAGTGGCGTCTGTGGATAACTTTTTCAAAATTATAAATAAAAAAGCCGCTGGGCGAACCATGCGGCCGTAACCGATTAACGATTAATTTGCTGGGATTGCTAGCGCTGGGGTGCTTCTTCGTTGTCCAGTTTAATAGCAAGAGCCAAAATCATAAGAGCATTTTTAGTTCGTAAACTCATGCCTCCACCCAAATCACCACGAAATCTCAATGGAGATGCGTTGTGGGTTGGATCGAATTCGACCCAGGCATCGCCATCTTTGCTAAATATCACAGTGATTGCACCCTGGAAGGTTCCATCGTGATCATCGTGAATTCTCGTGTATCGTCTCATCGTCTCTACGTCTGGAATCCAAAAAGGATAGTCGAGAACACGACGCGCATCTTTAATCAATCTTTCGATGCTTACATCTTTCATTAATCTCCTCCTTCTGAAATGTGCGTATCCGTATTCATACTATCAAGTCTCGTCGAAAAAAGCAAGAGGCAGTGGAAATAAAAATTAAAATATTGTAGTATTAAAATACAATGGCAAAAAGATTATCCGGTTTTATTGCGTTCGCTTTAATTGGGCTTACAATCGTAGCTCCTTTTTTTGCGCCCGCCTTCGCTAAAGCTTCGGCGGACAAGTCCGCAGAAATAAAATTAGAGATTAATTTTTTCTATTCTGAAACGTGTATTCATTGTAAGGCAGAAAGCGCATTTTTGGATAGAATAGCACCAGATTATCCAGATGTGCAAATTAATCGTTACTTAGTCACCGATATTACGCACAGACAATTATTAATTGACTCCGTCAAAAAACATAATGCTGATAAATATTTGGGAGCTGTACCAATGACATTTGTTGGCGAAGATTTTATTTTGGGCTTTAACGACGAATCAAGTACTGGTCAAGAAATAATTAATTCAATTGAAAAACAATTAAACGCTGAAAAGCCAGAAGAAAAAGACAAAAACAAGATAAATGTTCCAATTCTAGGAGAAGTAGATTTGAGCAAATATTCGTTATTAATGCAAGCAATAATTTTGGGGTTTTTTGATGGATTTAGTGTTTGTTCTTTGGGTGCATTAATAATGATTTTGGGATTAGTCTTAATCCTGAAATCACGATCAAAAATTATTCTTTTTGGTGGATTATACATTTTAGTTACAGCCATAATTTATGGTGCCTTGATTTTTTTGTGGTATCAATTATTTTATTATTTAAGTCCCGTTTTAAAAGTAATGAATTTGTTTGTAGGAATCTTAGGGATTTTGGGTTCAATATATTTTTTAAGACAATTTTTAAAATCTAAAAAACAAAATTTAGTTTGCGATAGTCAAGGAAATAAAATCGTTAACAAGCAATCTGTAAAAATTCAAGAAGCGTTTAAAAAATCAGGTGGAATATGGGGATTGATCGTGGGTGTAATAATTTTCGCTGCCGTAATTACGATCGTAGAATTCCCCTGTTCGGCAGTGATACCGGTTCTATTTGCGGGAGTCATGACCCATGCGGGAGTTTCCTTATCGAGTTATATTTTTCATCTTATAGTGTATGTTTTGTTTTACATGTTAGACGAGATTATCGTTTTCCTAATTGCCGTTTTCACGATGAATATAAAAATTGTGTCGGGCAAAGCAATGAAATGGTTGAGTTTAGTTGAAGCGATTGTTTTATTGGCAATGGGACTTTATTATTTGTCAGGAATATTTTAGAATTAATTTTTGTATGAAAATATCCCCTCCCACCATTCATTTGATGTGAGGGGATTTGCGGCGTTCAGAGTGCTCGGAATTCATTAGCCTCTCTTCGTGTCGTCGCTTATAATAGTGATTTTTTGCTAATGCTTCTTTGCGGTGTCTTTCAGCCGCTTCGTGTTTTAGTTTAACGTCTTTTTTGGCTTCATTCCGATTTTTGAAGCGCGCCTTAACTTTTCGCCACGGTCTTCTCAAGCGCCTTACATATAAGTACTTTATGCGTCTAATAGGGTGCATTTTGCCCTCCTTTTTGGTATTAAAATATTACCACAGATTAAGACACGTGTCAATAATATTGGGGCGGATTAAATTGACCATAAATTAATTATAGGGTATGATTTTATTGTTGCCCTCGTGGTATAATGGATAACACGGCGCGCTTCGGACGCGCAATTGCGGGTTCGATTCCTGCCGAGGGCATTCTTCTGCCTCCATAGCTTAATGGTAAAGCAACTGCCTCTTAAGCAGCTGACCAAGGTCCGATTCCTTGTGGGGGCAAATTGACAATACAATTTTATGATCGTATACTTAATATGTAATCATGTAGTATTAATTAACATATACGATTATGACTAGAAAATGGCAATTGAAAGAGCGTGCTATGGAGTTAAGAAAAAAGGGATTCAGCTATTCGGAAATAGTGAAACGGGTTCCTGTGAGCAAAAGCACTATTAGCGCATGGTGTAAAAACGTTAAATTGACCAAAAAACAGATCACTCGTCTGGGTTCTTTGTATGATACCCAATTCCGTGGTGCCAAAGCCAACCAACTAAAAAGACAAAAAGAGATTGAAGTTATTAAAAAAAATGCGAAGAAAGAAATTAAGCACTTAAACAATTACGAGATTAAAATGATCGGTGCGGCATTGTATTGGGCCGAAGGATCTAAGGTTAAAAGTTCGTCTTTCACAAATTCTGATCCATTATTGATCAAATTTATGATGAAATGGTATCGAGATGTTTGTATGGTGCCAGAAAACAAGATTAAGCCATATTTACACCTTCACACTGGTCTTAATGAAAAAAAAGCAAAAAGATATTGGTCAAAAATAGTTCATATTTCGACAAATAGATTTGGAAGCACTTTCTTCAAAAAAGAAGGCACTGGTCACAGAAAGAACAAGTTATACAATGGAACGCTTAGAATTCAGGTCAATAATGAGAATTTAAGGCATAGAATTCTTGCATGGATTGAAGAAATATGCAATCATATTAATTAATCTAAATAATATAAATACGCCCCCATAGCTTAATGGTAAAGCAACTGCCTTTTAAGCAGCTGACCAAGGTCCGATTCCTTGTGGGGGCACCAAGTCGTGTTCAATGCGATTTTTTTATTTGTCATAAACGCATTTTTAAGGTATGGTTAAGATATAATGGATTTGTGTGAGTTTAAATTAGAAAACTTAGAAATAGATAAAAATAAATTTGGTAAAATTTATAGTTTTGTTGATTTTGGGAATGTAAACTATTGGTACGAAAGAGACGAAAGAGATGGCGATGATAATGTTTTATCACAAGACAAAAAGTTGGTGGTTGATATAGAAAAATTAGCAGGTTTCATAAATTTATTTTCAGAGCATAAAAGATTTTATTTTGGCCTGGACACAACAAAGCAAAAATCTATCAAAATTATCAGTAAAGCAAGACAATATTTTGACAAAACAATTACCAAACCGATACAAAAAATTAGACATTATTTAGATTCCTCCGAAGAAAAAAGCACAACAAGAAACATAGATCAAGACGATCAAGGTAGATACGTTTACATCCCGAAATGTAATTTTGATGCCGAAATTTGTATTGATGCAATAAGATTCTTAGACAAATATGACACTTTTTGTTTATTTTCCAGCGACGCAGATTTTGCCTATTTGTTAAATTTTTTAAGAAGAAGAAAGAAAAAAGTAATTTTATTTAGTGCGGGATATATTACGCATTATCTTAAAGAAAGAGCAGATTTGAATATCAATGCTCAAAGAATAAAAAAGGGAATTACTTTTATAAAAACAAAACCTCGCCTTTAAAAGGCGAAGTTTAAATCTCGGACTCGCATCCGCGAGCAGGGCAATCTTGCGACCGCACTATCAGTATACCATTAAGAAGACCGATGTCAAGATTTTCGCCTGTGGATAACTTTAAAATATTTCAATACCATTTAAAATTTAAAAAATTGCTATGACAATTCCCAAGGAAGTTAATTTAATATTAGAAAAATTGATTAAGAATGACTACGAAGCTTATGCTGTTGGTGGTTGTGTTCGCGACCTCGTCCTGAGCGAAGTCGAAGGAAGAGACATTAAGCCCAACGATTGGGACATTACTACTAATGCTAAACCGGAACAAATTAGAAAGTTATTCCCTAAAAATTTTTATGAAAATCAATTTGGCACAGTAAGCGTAATTACTGATTCTAAAGACGAAACATTAAAAATTGTCGAGATCACGCCTTTTCGCTTAGAGGGAAAATATTCTGACAAGCGTCATCCTGACGAAATAACTTTTGCTAAAAAGTTAGAAGAAGATCTTGCCAGGCGGGATTTTACGGTAAATGCACTCGCGTTAAAAATGGGGGACGTCCGATGTCCCGACATTAAGAATGGTAGGACATCGGACGTCCGAATATTAGATTTTTTCGATGGACAGAAAGATTTAAAAAATAAAATAATTCGTGCGGTTGGCGATGCGAATAAAAGATTCGATGAAGACGCACTAAGAATGCTAAGAGCGGTAAGATTCGCCTGCACCCTTGATTTTACGATCGAGGAAAAAACCTTTAAGGCGATTCAAAAAAATGCAGAATTAATTCAAATGATTTCCAATGAAAGAATTCACGACGAATTAATTAAAATTTTTCAAACCAAAAAAGCAGCAAATGGAATTGATTTATTGCGACAAACAAATTTACTTAAATTCATTTTGCCAGAACTCGACAAGGGTGTTGGCGTAAGCCAAAACAAGCACCATATTTATGATATTTATGAGCACTCTTTAAGGGCGTTGGATGAAGCAGCAAAGAAAGATTTTAATTTAGAAGTAAAGGTTGCGGCCTTATTCCATGATATTGGTAAGCCAGAAACCAAACAAGGCGAAGGCCCCGACTCTACTTTTTATAATCACGATTATGTTGGTGCGAAATTTGTCGATAAAATTTTAAAACGATTAAAATTCTCCAATAAATTTATTGATAAAGTTGTTTTGCTGGTTAGAAATCATATGTTTGTTTCCGACCCAGAAAAATTAACTGATGCTGGCGCAAGAAGATTATTAAAAAGAGTGGGCAAAGAAAATATTGTTGATTTGATTAATTTAAGAGTTGCCGATAGATTGGGAATGGGAAGGCCGAAAGAAAAACCCTATCGTTTAAGAACAATTGAGTATATGATTGAAAAAATTTCCAAGGATCCGATTTCTGCAAAGATGTTGAAAATTAATGGCACGGATATAATGAAATTGTTAAAAATCGAACCCAGTCCAAAAGTAGGTGCGATTTTGGATGTTTTGTTGGCGGAAGTAATTGAAGAGCCGAAGAACAATAATAAGAAATATTTAGAAAAAAGAGTTTTAGAATTAAACGAAGAAAACCTAGAAGTTCTTCGCAAATTAGCCAAAGGTAAAATCGAAGAAAAAAAGGAAGAAGAAGATCTAAAAATCCGTGAAAAATATTGGATAAAATAAATATAAGTAAATTTTAATTATGTCAAAATTTTCAAAGATTTTCGAAGGGCTATCTGGTAACAAAAAAAAAGAGGAAAAGGAAAACATAGAAGAAAAGCCAAAACAATTAATGGGCGTTTTTAAGGCATTACAAAGATCTCCCAAAACACTAGACTTGATAGCAAAAGAACTTTTTAATCGTAATCCAGAAAGATTTGAATCCGCGAAGGAAGTAAAAAAAACACTAAAGGATGCCAGCGGAGAAAATTACCCATTAGAAATTTCTAAGTTGATTGAAAAATCTCTTGGCGAAGAAACGTTAAGAAAAATAACGTTTTTAGATGTAAAATCAGATATCGAAAAAAATGTATTAAAAATATTGACAAAAGATTTTGAAAAAACGAGTTTTGAGAAACAAATAGAAAAAGGTTTTTACACTGGATACGCTGAAGATTATGGCGTTGAATGGAGTTTAGAAAAAGCGGCTTGCGATTCTTGGCAGAATTTTTTTGATGCCAATGGTGGCACCTTGGATGGAATTGAATTTTTTGTTGAAAGTGACGATAACGAAAAAGATCCGAAGTCAAAAGTGATAATCAACGGAGATGCCAATTATGATTGGCGCACTCTGCGACACACGGGCATTAGCGACAAGCCAGATAAAGAACGTGCTGCTGGAGGATTTGGCGAAGGAACAAAAATGCTTTCGCTTACAATGCTTAGAGATTTCGATGCAGACATAAAATTTGCTTGTGATGATTGGGAATTAGAATTTTATTTAGATAACATTCCAAAAGATCAACTAGCAAAAGACAAACGCGACAAAGAATTAAGAGGACTTTTTATCAAGAAATATAAGACAGAAAAACCAATCAAAGGAAATAAATTGGAAATTGTTTTCCATGGAGAAAAAAGCAAAGAAGAGGCACAAGCGATAACAGATGCCAGAGAACTTTTTTATTCCAAAGAAAACGAGGATTTCCAAGAGCCAAGCTTTAACGATCCAGATGTTGGTGGATTTAAAATATTGCCGATTAATGAAAAAGGAAATTATAGTTGGGAACGCAGATTTAAGGGAAATTTTTATCACGCCGGTCAAAGAATAAGTTGCAGAGAAAGAGAAAAATGGAACACCGTTTATGATGTAAATATTTGGACGTGGAAAAAGATTCTAAAAGATGCTAGCGCCGATCGCGATCGTGGCATGGTAACTTATTGGGAACTAAAAGAAGAGGTTCTTCCCCTTATCGTTGATGCAATGGACAAAAAAGACCTAGAAAAATCAATTTATGACTTTAAATCACTTTGGCCGGAAATGTCCGGGGCACAAGAAGGTTGTAGTCTACTTGAAATGATGGCCGAAAAAGCATCGAAAGAAAAAATAAAATTTAATTTCGAAAAAGAATTTTTAGCAAGAGACAGAATGCCAAATTGGATTATTGATTTATTAAAATCTCAAGGATATAAAATTTGTCCTGATTTTATGGCGAAAATTGGAATGAAAGGAGTTATAGAAAAATTTAAAGAACTGCAAAATCACACAAAAATAGAAGCCTCCGAAAAAGAAAACGAAAAAATAGAGTATTTAAAAGGAGTAGCAAAAGAGATTGGTCTCGACGAAAGCGACATTAAAGATATTTGGCTTTTTAATATAAAAGACGAAAACAGCATTTTCTCCGGACAATACAATGATTTATTTTATTGGATCGCCCAAGAAGATTTTGGCAAAGATTTTTTAGATGTCATAGATTTATATTTTCATGAAGCAGCACACAAGGCGGGGTCGCATGGCAATCCCCAATTCGAATATCATTTAGAAGAATTAAAAAAGAAGATACAAAAATTTATTTTCGAAAAAAGAGAAAGATTCGAGGAAATGGACAAAGAATGGAAAAATATTGGATTCACCCCGCCAACGGCGGAGTAAAATAATTATGAGAGAAAGCGGAGAGCCAAAACCAAAAATTAAACAAGAAAAATTAATCGATTCTGAACCCGGATTGAAGGATATTTATAAAACATTGGGACTGTTGGACGGCTATACTGAATGGAAAAAAGATTTACCAGAAAAAGTTGGTCCTTGGGAAAATTCCCTAGAACTTTTTGAAAACGTTCAAAGAGTCGTTTTAGAACAAATACAAACTAAAGTCGATGCATTCCAAGGGAAGGTTTCATCTATACAGGATCTTCCTCGAGAAGAAATTATCGATACGATCGTCAATAATTGGCCAGAAGGAATTCCGGAGATACAAGGACAAAGAAGAGAGGTTTTATTAGCTGTCGCCGGGCATGTCATAAAACATATGGAGACAAGGGCTTATCAAGAAGTTATTAATTGTGCCGAAGAAAAAGATCTTGAAAAATTAGGACTGAATTCAGAGCTACGCGACGTCACCACAAAACTTCTCGACGCTTCGATGCGCGCGGACAATCTCTTTATCCGTTTTCTCGCCTTTTCAAGACTATCGCCGAAACCGAAAGAAGGATCGTTGTCAACCAAATTCTATCTGCCTGGAGACGAAACAGCACATACAATCAATGAATTATTTGATAAAGACGCCCAATATCTCTTTAGAAAATTCAAAGAAATTAGCGAAATGTCGGTTGAATGGAAAAAATTTCCTGGCGGAGAAATTTTTCAAAAATATCTAATAGCTCTGAGTGAATCCTATCGCGAAAAAGATGTAAATAAGACCGATGAATGTTATCGAGCAGTAAGCGAATTGTATAAACAATCAACTTTTTCTGACTTCCCAATTTTAATAGTTCCAACGGAATACACGGGGGGGTATTTTAAACCACCGTATTTCGATCCAGAGATAAAGATTACGTTGAGATCTCCGGAGGAGGAAAAAAATCTTTCTATGTGTCAGGAAGTGATTTCTCGGCAACTTAAAGAAATGGGTCACGCCGAATTGGCGAAAAATGTTATAGAGAAAAAATTTACAGTTGTTAACTCTATTGGGGACTATGGTGCTGGTTTAGCGATGAAAACAACTGCTCAAATGGGAGAATCGGTTGGTATGGTTTTTCTTGCAGAACAGAGAAAGTTGCAGAATTCATTGGCGGGAAAAAAGAATTTTAAAATCGGAAATACCGAAAAACCTTACAGTTTAAGAATGTCCTTTTTTGTTACATCGTTTCACGAATTTTGTCACTTTCATAAAGATGGTGACCCGGGAGCAAAAAGATTGGGAGCGGATCCTGGATTGATTATTAATGAAGTAAAGGCAGAACAATTCTACCGACAATTTTTGCCCGAATTGATTAAGGCGGGCGCAATAGAGGGCACAGAAGAGGAGTGGGCTTCTGCGGCTTTAGAAAATTCGTTAGAAGAACTTTTTGACAAACCAGAAGGAGATGAATATTATTATGCTGCTGTCTATACTTTAAATAAATTATTTGAACAAGGAATTGTTGTTTTTGATTTTAAAACTGGGGCTGCAACAATAACCGATGTTGATGCTTTTTATAAAATAAACGAAGAATTATCAAAAGAAGTCTTAAAACTCTATCGGGACGAAACAATGAATCCCCAAAAAGCCGATAAATGGGTAAAAAATAATTGTAAACCGAACAAGATAGTTAAGAGGGTATCAAATTTTATAAAAGGAATCGACGAGACGGAAGAAGACCTGGTTGCAGATTGTAAATTGCCTAAGAGCCCGAAGGAAGGGCCGGTGAAAATTTTTGAGCAAGAATCGGCATGGATAAAAAAACCAGACTCGAATAATCCAAACGATATTGATGCATATAAACGCATCGAGGATCAACCAATAATAAAAAAATGGATGGACGACGCAGAAGAATTATCCACCACAGAAGAAATTAAGAAAATGTTTAAAAAACAATTTTATGGCGTTTGTGGAGAAAAAGAAAAAGGGCTAATGGAGGGATTTGTTTGGCTCTATGAATTAGAAGAAGACACAATTACTAATTTGAAAGAAAGCAGGTTGATTGATTTGTCTGGAAACTCAAAGATTTTAGAAATAAGTTTTGCACGACTTCTTGATGAGAATTTGCCAGAAGAAAACAAAGGAAGAGGACATATTCCAAGCGCTATTAGACAAATTGGATTTTCTCTTTTGGAAAAATCAGAAGAAACCACAATTGTGGCTTTCACAAATCCCAAGAATCTACTTTCAGAGGGTGTATTGAAAAATTCCGGATTCAAAATTAGAGGAAAAGTTTTTTATGATATAAATTCAAAAGAACAAGATAATTTTTGGGTTTTAGATAAACAAGAATTAGAAAAAATATTAAAAAAGAAAAAATAACCACCAGGGCGTGGTCTAACAGCTAAGACGCCGGCTTCGGGAGTCGGAAACTGAGAGTGCAAGTCTCTCCGCTCTGACAATATTAATTTAAAAAACGCTTGAATTTATTTTTAAGATTATTTTCTAAATGAATTTTAGGATAAATATCTTTCGGATAAATTCCAATTAAAGAAATCTTATGTTTTTTGCAAAGCACCTTTTTCTCCTTTATTGAGCGATCATATCTTGGGCCATCATTGGCCAAACCAAAATATTCTACGAAAACATATTTGTTTTTTGTGAATATTTTCCAGTCTGCCTTGTGATGTGTGTCGGGATAATGTGCATCTCTTTCGTGTAAAATATTATTCCTGTAAAACCAGTTATCAATTAAAAGTTCCGAGACAGAATCGCATAAATGACCATCTATGGCTTTTGCATTAACGCGTTTATACATTCGATTATTGTGCGAACGATTTGGAATTAATCCAGCGGATTGAACAGCCTTATTCCATGAGCCAAAAATTCTTATGCACGGCTTAATTATTCTTTCTATTTCGCGTCGCGCAGGGGTTCTTTTCAATTTTTGTGCCAATTGAGTTATAATACTTATAAGCTGTTCGGGAGTATGACTTTCTGCTTCTGTTCGGCATTTCATAGAACAATATTTTGAATTTCCACTACTTTTTTTGAATTTTTTCTTACAATTTATGCAAATCTTGAATTGGGTTGGTTTACTGGGTCTTGTCTTATTGTTTTCTATCATAGCGCAAGATCGAGAACAATAATTGTGCGGAGAGATTGCACAAGGTGTTCGCCTGATAGTTTTGCCACAATTTTCACATACTAATTCTTGTTTCTTTGTTTTGTCTTGGCTTAAACATTTTGGAGAACAATAAAAATTCCATCCGAATTTTAAATTTTCATGGAATCGACCGATGCTTCGATAAATTGGCTTTTTACAATTTTTACAATAAACCTTTTTAAGATTAGTCACAAAACTTTTTGTTTTAACAGAAGCCTACTCTCTATTAATTATATCACGATTGGGGTAATTAAATCAATATTCAGGTCTCGGTAGCCCGAATAATTAGGAAACTGAAATGGAAATTATAGAACAGAAATCTGAAAATATCTTTTATAGATATTTAAAAAACAGCAAAGAAAATCATACTTTGCTGTTTTTGCATGGATTCACAGGGACCTCGTCAGTATGGGACGATTACGTTGAAACGCTTAAAGATAAATTTAACATTATTCTCATTGATTTGGTTGGGCACGGTAATTCCGGTTCTCCAAAAACCATAGACGAATATTCATTTTCAAATCAGGCAGAGAAAATTGTAAAAATCTTAAATCAATTAGAAATAGGGTCCGTTTCTATAATTTCGTATTCTTTTTCGTGTCATATCAGTCTATTAATAAAAGAAAAAATGCAAGAGAAGATAAAGTCTATGATCTTTGTTAGTCCCTACTTTAAAGGAGAAAATAATTTTTTTGAAAAACTCATCTTTGATTTTGTTGGGATTGTATGGCGATGTTTAGTTCCCAATAAGAAATTCAAACTAAATTATTCTAAATTAAAAAATTACGAGAATCCAAATTTCCACGATACGAGATATGTCTTGAAATGTATCAACACAAAGGATCTTTTGGGGTCTGTCTATTCTTTAAAAAATTACGAAGGAGCGTTGGGACTAGAGAATTTAAAAATTCCGCTGTTGATAATTTATGGAAAAAACGACAAAACGCTTTCAGAAAAAACAAAAAATCTTTTTGCAAGATTAAAAACCGCCGAAATAAAGATTATTGAGAACAAAAAACACAAATTTTTAAAAACAGAAGCACCCAAAATTGTTAGAATTATAGAAAATTTTTTGATTAAATAGTTCTGCTTTCCTCAATGAACTTTAAACAGTAGTCATTGTGTTCGAAATTCTTGTGTTGAGAATACATTGAAGCCTTGCATCCGCCTCGGCAAACTTTTGAAAATCGACAATTTTTACAGTGTTCTTTTAGTTTCGATTTAGCATTACGATTATATCCAAATGATTTCTTGTCGTTCCATATATCGCTTAACGTTCTGCTTCTAAGATTCCCCTGTATTAAAGAATTGGGATGTATGGGACAACCCTTGACATTGCCTTCGGAATCAATCGCGCAAATACTAATTCCCGCCCTGCAACCCCTCCAATCTTCTTGCATATTGTATTGGTCGAAATATCCCAAATTGTCGCCAACAAAAATTTTTGTATCCTTTAGATTTTTTCTAAAATCGGATATCTTTCTTGCAAATTCTAACGTTTCTGACTGGCTTAACGCTTCTAATTTATTCATACACCCCAGAGGTATTGCGGAGTAAATTTCCCAAGAGGAGATATTATTACTTCTAACAAATTCAACCAATTTGTCCAAATCGCTAAAGTTTCTCTTTGAAACCGCCGTTGTAATGCCGAATGGGATTTTGTATTTTTTTAATAAATCTATTGCATTAACTACTTTCTCAAAGACACCTTTTTGATTTCTAAAATGATCATGAATTTCGCCAACCCCGTCTACACTCAAATGTATATTAAAAATCTTTAGTTCTTTTAATTTTTCTGCTACATCTTCATTAATAAGCGTTGAGTTGCTGGTAATTGCAACTTCTATTTTCTTTGAACGGGCATAGGACAGTACTTCATACCAATCTTTTCTAATAAATGGTTCGCCACCAGAAACATTGAAAATAAACACGCCAATTTTCGAACATTCGTCTATAATCTTGAACCACTCTTCTTTCGACAATTCATTTTCTTTTCGATCTCTATTTTCGTTGCCACAATGAGAACAGCGCAAATTACACTCGTTTGTTAAAAGAATAGCTATTTGGTTTGGCGCTGATGGAATAAAATTTCCTAAATTTTTTAATTTAACTTTTGTGGTTTTTGTGGTTTTCAACGAAACAATTTCAAGCGAAGAAAAATGATTTAAACATTTGATCAACAGCCTACAAGAAACCAAATAAGGAAATTTTAATGAACTTGCAACAGCTCTTGCTACTTGATCACAGTTTTTCATTCCATCTATTTCTTTTATAAAATAGTAACCCATATCACTAAGGAAAACGATTCTTAGGCTGTCATTAAAAAAAAGAGCATACCCTCTCTTTTCTTTTCTCGTAGAATATCGCCCCACGATAGGTATCTCTTTTTTAAAATCACCCAAAATTTTATCTGCGATGGAATCAATAATTTCCATAGTTTAATTTATTTTTGGTCTATATATCGGGGTGCCATAGGTGCCTGATCCAATACTAAAAATGCCACTAATGGCCCCGAGAAAAAGCAGTATAAAAAATGAGGCTATGGCAGTTATTACTGTAAATATTAATCCAAGAACAAAAATTATAATTTTCCTAAAAACGCTCTTGGGTTTTTGATTTTCAATGTCAGTGCGAAAAGGGAACAATAACGAGAGTACCAAAAAAGCTGTCGAAATCGCAACCCCCAGACAAACATAAAAAAACAAACCCGAAATCAGTTCTTGTTCTTGCGGGCTTTCTTTTGAAATGACGGCCAATAATAACACAAGCGCAAAACCCACAATAATGATTATTGATAATATTTTTCTAATATTCATATTTTTTTAAATTATTTATTACTCCAGCCTTTCTTTTATTGTATTATATTGATATAATAAAAGCAACTTAAAAGTATAAAAATATAATGGAACAACAATTTAAACACAAACAAATGAAACAAAAACCACAAATACAAAGACCGCAGATGCAAAAGAAACCAAAACAACCAACCTTAAGGATTATTCCTTTAGGTGGAATGGAAGAAGTTGGTAGGAATATGACTGTTTTTGAATATGGCGAAGATATTGTGATTTTAGATATGGGAATTCAGTTTCCCGAAGAAGATATGCCGGGAATTGATTTCATTATTCCTAATATTAGTTATCTGAAAGGCAAGGAAAAAAATATTAAGGGAGTAATTTTTAGCCATGGTCACTTGGATCATATCGGAGCTGCTCCGTTACTTTTGAAAAAACTTGGCCTTCCGACAATTATCGGTAGAGATTTAACAATTGCTTTAATTGAAAAAAGAATGCAAGAATATGATAAAGATTCAATGAAACAATTAAAGATTATCAAAATTAAATCAATTGATGAACGATTAACGTTGGGGAAGTTTAGGGTTGGATTTTTTAATGTTGAACATTCAATTATGGATGCGGTCGGCGTTGTGATTAATACTCCCGACGGAACGATTATTCATCCAGGCGATTGGACGATGGAAAAAAATTCTGATACACATCAAGCTGTCACCTATAACCATTTGGCATCTTTGCCAGGACCGAAAATTTTAATGCTCGAAAGCTTGGGCTCATTAGATACAAACAAAGAAATGGTTTTAGAAAAAGACATGTATGCTAATCTAGAGAAACTTATTAGTGGCGCACAAGGCAAAGTAATTATCGGCACTTTTTCTTCTCAAATAAAAAGAATTGGCGACATTATTGAATATGCCAAAACAATTGGCAAAAAAGTGGCGCTTGACGGTTATAGCATGAAAATGAACGTAGAAATTGCCCAAGGGCTGGGATACATTAAAGCAGACAAAGAAACGCTTATTCCAATTAATGAAATCAACAAACATCCTGAAAACAAAATTATAATTATTTGTACTGGCGCGCAAGGAGAGGGCAATGCAGTTTTATCGAGAATTATTACTGGTGATCATCGATTTGTTAGAATTAAAAAAAATGATACCATAATCTTTTCTTCATCAATCATTCCTGGCAACGAAAGAACAATTCAACAAATGAAAGACGGCTTGTATCGTCAGTGTGACAATGTTGTGCATAACGAAATTATGGACGTACACATGAGTGGACATTCTAATGCCGAAAACATTAAGGAAATTATTAGACAAATCAGGCCAGATTATTTTTTGCCAGTTTATGCTTATCATTATTTTTTGAAGGAATCAGCAAAATTGGCAATACAGATCGGAATTTCGAGAGACAGAATTTTTGTTTTAGACAATGGCTCGGTGCTTGAATTTCATGGTGGATCAGCAAAGATTTTAAGTAAAAAAATTGACACGAGCTATGTTTTTGTCGACGGATTAGGAATTGGTGATATCGGTCACGTTGTATTGCGTGATCGTCAAACAATGGCCGAAGACGGAATGTTTGTAATTATTGCTACAATTGATCGACAAACTGGTAAAATTAAAAATAGTCCAGATATAATTTCTCGCGGGTTTATCTACATGAAAGAATCAAAAGAGCTCTTAAACGAAGTGCGTAAAAAGGTTAAAGATATTGTTGAACACAGCGCTGTTCCCGGGGCGCCAATTAATTGGGTGTTTGTTAAAGATAATCTACGCGATAAAATCGGTCAATTTTTGTATAGCAAAACTAAAAGAAGACCAATGGTCTTGCCGGTCATAATAGAAGTGTAGTATGAATTCGAACTTAAATGCAAAATCTTACGAGGTTAAACCTCGTAAGATTTTGCCGTTAAAATCTTTGTATTTGTCTGAATCGAATTTCCAGAATTCCAGGGGTACAGGAATTTTGCCTGCACCGTTGGGTGCATCAATAATATATGTTGGAAATGCTAATCCACTTAATTCTTTTCGTAATTCGGTAACAATTTTTATTTCTTTTTTGAAATCAACAATAAAATGCTCAGCGCCCTTAACTGGATCACAATGATATAAATAGTATGGCTTAACCTCAATTTCAATTAACTGAGAAAAAAGTTCATAGAGCGTATCAAATGAATCATTAACATTTTTTAAAAATACCGATTGAGATAAAAGCATTGTTGAAACTTGTTTTAATTTGTTTACAGCAATAATTGTTTGTTTGGTAATTTCTTTGGGATGCTCAAAATGAATTAAAATGTATACAGTTTTATTTTTTATGACTTTTAAAATATTAATTAGTTTTGAATTTATTTTTTGAGGGTCAGCGACAGGCAAACGAGTACCAATTCTAATAATTTTGATTTGCGAAAGTTTAGAAAGTTTTAATAATAATTTTTGTAATAGAACGGGCACGGTTAACGGATCTCCGCCGGAAAGGATAATTTCTTTAATCTCAGAATGTTTTTTAATGTAAGCGACAATATTGTTTATGTCCTCGTCTGATAATAGGCCATTTTTTATATCAGAAACCTTTCTGCGTCTAGTACAAAATCTACAATAGGCAGCACAATTTAGGGTTAATAAGATCAGGGCACGATTATCATATTTGTGAATCAACCCACGCACAACAGTATATTTCTCCTCCATTAATGGGTCAATAAATGTTGATTTTTTATCTTTATTTTTAGATAAATTTTCTTGTTTTGAGTAAACAAATTGGCGCTTGATTGCTGGGCAAGTTTTGGTTAATTTTTGTAAATATGGGGTTAATTTGTTCGTAAGCATTTCAATTTTGGATAAATAAAAATTCCGCCTGCTTTTTAGTAGCATGGGAATTGGAATTAATTTTCAGTCAAATCGTATTCATTTTTAAATCTCGCTCTTAATTTAATTTTAGCATAATAAATTGTTGTGTCAAATTTTCGCTCTTTTCTTTTTTTAAAAAATAGTTTATAATACCTGTACTATGAATACAATTAAAAAAATACTACAAAAAATAAAGGCAATGAGCAAAAAAACCAAGATAATCCTTGGCGTTATTTTAATTATAATTATTTTAATTTTAATTCCAATTTTAAAACCCAAAAAACCGGTTTATGAATTGGGAAAAGTTGTCAGATCAAACGTAATTCAAGAAATTTCTGCCAACGGAACAGTGGAATCAACAAATGAAATTGATTTAAAATTTAAAACAACAGGCACAGTAGAAAAAATTTTTACAAAAGTTGGCGAAAATGTTAAAAAGGGAGCATATTTAGTAAGCTTGGATTCGGGAACCATTTATAGTCAATACTTACAAGTACAAGCAAGCTATAATCAAGCAAAGGCAAAGTTAGATCAGTTGTTGGCGGGTGTAAGCAACGAAGAAATTAAGGTTGGTGAGCAAGTTTTGGAAAATGCAGCAAAATCTCTCGACGATGCTCGGGACAAGGCAGAAAATGACTTAAATCAAGACTATGGTTCTGGCTTGGTTTATTTAATTGGTGCTTCTAGCAAATGCAATAAATCAATCACTGATTTACAAGATATAGAAAAATTATATTTTAATGGCGTTAATAGTTTTTCTCGAACGTTTATTGAGAAACAGGGCCAAGCAGAAGATGCATTTTTAGGGGTCATGAGCACCAAGGGAGCACAAGAACTAATTGAAATCGCTACCGATAATCCAACTCAAGAAAATATTGATTTAGCGTTGTCTAAGATGTGGATTGCGCTACAAAAGACGTCAGACGTCTTGGATTATGTTAAAACATCTTTTAGTGATTCTTCGTTTGGGCAAACGGTTTCTGTGACTGATAAAACCACAATAACTACCGATTCAGGAGAAATTAATTCCGTGTTTTTGAACGTTTCCAATTCTCAAACCGAAATTGCCAATCAAAAAATTACTAACCAGATCAATGTTAACTCCGCAGAAAATACATACAATAAGGCAAAAGTTGATTTGGATAAATTAATCGCTAAACCACGTGAAGTTGATATTGCTGTTTATCAAACAGATGTTGATAGATATAAAGCAAATTTAACGGAATACACGACCAAACTAAGAGATGCTTCAATTATTGCTCCATTTGATGGCGTGGTAGCGAAAATAGACGCAAAAATTGGCGAAACAATTAATACGGAAAAAATTATTGTTACGTTAATTAATCCTAAGGGTTTACAAATTAAAATCGATGTACCAGAAACCGATATTTCTAAAGTAAGTCCGGATGATTTAGTGGAGATAACTCTGGACGCTATTTCTGAAGAAACATATTCAGGGCAAATTATAGAAATGGATTCTGGCAAAACTATAATTGATGGAGTTGTTTATTATAAGATTAAAATTTTATTCGAAGGAGATAACACGAAGATAAAATCAGGAATGTCCGGAGACGCGACAATTCAGACCGAAGAAAAAGATAACGTTTTGAATGTTCCACAACGAGCAGTAATTTCTAAAAATGGAAAGAAATATGTAAGAATTTTAGATGGGAAGAATGTTGTTGAAAAAGAAGTTGTTACTGGATTGCGCGGTAGTCAGGGAGAAGTTGAAATCATAAGTGGTTTAATTGAAGGAGAGGAAATAATTACGTATATGAAAAATGGGAAATGATTGAGGTAAAAGATTTGCGAAAAGAATATTGTGACGGAGAGATGAAAACAATTGCTCTAGACGGAGTTTCTTTTAATATTCAGAAAGGAGAGTTTGTAGCAATTATGGGCCCATCTGGCTCAGGGAAATCAACTTTAATGCATATTATGGGTTTTTTAGACAGACCAAGTTCAGGAATCTTTAAATTTGAAGGTCAAGGCATTGAAGAATTAAATGATGACCAACTAGCATTTGTGCGCAATAATAAATTGGGATTTATTTTCCAATTTTTTAATTTACTTCCGCGTACGTCGGTCTTTGATAATGTAAAACTTCCTTTAATTTATACGAAAATTCACGAAGAAGAAAAAAAGCAACGCGCAATCGATGCAATCAATGCAGTTGGACTTTCACACAGAATAAAACATTTATCAAATCAATTATCGGGCGGAGAACAACAAAGAGTGGCAATTGCACGTGCAATTGTAAATAATCCTTCGGTTATTTTTGCTGACGAGCCAACGGGAAATTTAGATAGTAAGTCCGGTCAACAAATTATGGAGATTTTGCAAGACTTAAACGAAAAAGGCCATACAATTATTTTGGTTACACACGAACTTTATACGGCGGAGATGGCAAAAAGAATAATTCGTCTCAAGGATGGTAAAATAATTGAAGATAGTCAAGTAATAAATAGGAAGATTGCGAGAGAAGGATTTTTAAAATAAATTGTTATGAAATTATTAGAATCTATCAAAATATCATTTAATACGCTTAAAACCAACAAAATGCGGTCAACATTAACTATGCTGGGCATTATCATTGGTGTTGGTTCGGTAATTTTGATGATGTCTTTGGGCGGTGGTGCACAAAATTTAATTGTTGGGCAAATTTCTTCAATGGGTTCAAATAATATTTTTATAGAACCTGGTTCTCCGCAGGGTTCTTTTTCTCAACAAGCGATAGATCAATTAAGTCAAAAAAGTTTAAAAGAAAAGGATGCCATCGCCATTGCTAAAGACCCGAATGTGGAAAAAGTTGCAATGATGGTTTATGGAACAGGAAGAATTTCCTCTTTGAATGAAGATAAAAAAATTACTTATATGGGAGGAAGTGCGGATTCGTTTGATATTAGTAATTTATCTATTTTTAGTGGTCGCGGTATTAATGAAGACGACATAAAGGGAATGGCACGGGTTATAGTTTTGGGACACAAGTTAGCAAGCGATTTATTTGGCGAAGATGATCCAATTGGACAATCAGTTGGATTGGGCAAGCTTAATCTAAAAGTGGTTGGTGTTTTAGAGGAAAAGGGTGGGCAAGTTTTTCAAACTTTTGATGATTATGCTTATCTCCCTTATACGACCGTGCAAAAACTTTTGCTGGGGACAGATTATTTGAATGCAATTATGGTTAAAGCAAAAAGCGAGAAATTAATTAATCAAGTCGTAGATAGTATTAGAATCATTTTGAGAGAAAATCATAATATTTATAATCCTGAAGGAGATTTGGCAAAAGACGATTTTAAGGCGATGAGTCAAGTCGAAACAGCGGGAATGTTAACGCAGATTACGGGAATTTTAACTGCGTTTTTGTCTTCAATTGCGGCGATTGCTTTGGTTGTGGGCGGAATTGGAATTATGAATATTATGTTGGTTTCGGTAACAGAAAGAACCAGAGAAATTGGTTTAAGAAAGGCAGTTGGTGCAAGAAATAAAGATATTATGAATCAATTTTTGTTTGAGGCAGTAACCTTAACTTTGCTTGGTGGCATTATTGGATTTTTAGGTGGGACATTGTTCTCATTTGGCGCATCAATTGTTTTAACGAGTGCTTTGAAAACAAATTGGGGATTTACAATTCCAATTGGAGCTGTTATTCTTTCGCTTGGAGTGGCAACTGTGATTGGCCTGGTATTCGGCATCTATCCAGCAAAGAAAGCATCAAAATTAAATCCAATCGAGGCCTTGCGTCACGAATAATTCGGGCTTATAGTATAGTGGTAATACGCGTCATTCGCATTGACGAAACGTGGGTTCGATTCCCGCTAAGTCCAATAACAAGACGGCAGCCTGCCTGCCGGTAGGCAGGTTGCTGAGACGGCGAGTTCCCTGCCCGCCATTGCTACGCAAGGCGTTGCAGGCGGGGATTCTGCCTAAGTCCACCACTTCGCTCTTCGGAAAACCTCAGAGCTTCGCGGTGCAAGCACCAGATTTTATTAAATTAATAAAAAAATATGCAGAAATTCACTGAGAGACAAACAAGAGATTTTTATAATAGCGATGATATAATTTATCGTTCTTTTTGGGACAAACAGGGCAATTGTCACTGGGGTTATTTTTCCAATAAAAACATTTCGTTTTTAGAATCGATGATGGAGCTCAATAAAAAGATGCTTAAACTCTCACAGATTGATAATAAATCCAGTGTGCTGGACCTGGGTTGCGGAAATGGCAATAATTCTTTCTTTATTAACGAAAAAACTGATGCGAAGGTTGTAGGTCTTGATTTAAGCGACACCAGAATTGAAAATGCAAAGAAAGTGCTTTTAACAAAAAGCAAGAAAGTAAAAGATAAAATTAGGTTTTTTCAAGGATCGGCGACGAAATTGCCTTTTGGGAAAAATACTTTTTCCAATATATGGAGCCAGGCAGCAATTTATCATATGCACAACAAGAAAAAAGTATTAAAGGAGATTGCTCGAGTTTTAAAAAGGGATGGGGTATTTATTTTTGATGATTTGATAAAACCGAATAAGGTAGTAAGCAAGGAAGCAGAAAAACTAGTTTATGAACGACTTCTTTTCAACACAAATTTTAATTTTGTTTCATACCAACAAGAACTTCAGAAACTTGGTTTTAGGATTATCTATGCCGAAGATATGTCGTGGCATTATGCAATGAGTTATTGGAAACTCGCTGATATTTTGGAAGAAAAAATTAAAAAAGGAAAAAATAAGCAATTTCATGGGGCGTATAAAAAATTAATTTTTGCATATCGTAAAACGTGGGGGTTTATGAAAAAAGGCGATATTGGATGGTCAATGTTTATTTGTAAAAAACTCTAAATGAAAATATCTATTTGTAACAAAAATATAAATTAATTTTATGAAAAAACAAAAAACAATTTTAGTCACAGGCGGAGCGGGATTTATCGGCTCCAATTTAATCGCGAAACTCGTACGAGATAAAAACAATAAGGTTATTTCACTCGATAATTATTTCACTGGCCTAAAAGAAAACCATGTTTTAGGCGCAGAATATCGCGAAGGACACACCAAAGACATTGAAAAATATATACCAGAAACTCCTGATATTATTTATCATTTAGGAGAATATTCTCGTGTTGCTCCAAGTTTAAATGAACCAGAATTAGTTTGGGATTTAAATATTAATGGTACATTGGGAGTGTTAGAATTTTGGCGTAAAAAGAAATGTAAACTTGTATATGCCGGTTCTTCAACAAAGTTTTTCAAAGGGAGAAGTGGGGTTGATGGCAAGGACATCGCTCCCTACACTTGGGCGAAAGCAATAAATACTGAACTCGTGCGTAATTATGCTCAATGGTACGGGTTAAATTATGCAATAACTTATTTCTTTAATGTTTATGGTCCACGTGAACGAGCAGGACAGTTTAATGGTGGTTATGGCACGATTGTGGAGACATTTAAACAGCGCTATTTAAATAATCAACCGTGTGAAGTGCGAAAACCCGGCACACAAACTCGTGCGTTTACTCATGTAGATGACACTGTCAATGGAATTATGTTTATAGGAGAAAGGGGCCAAGGTGATGAATATGGTATTTGTAGTAAAGATGTTTATTCTTTATTAGATTTAGCAAAAATGTTTGATTGCGGATTAAAAATGTTGCCAGCCACAAAAACTAGCAGATCTACTGGAGCATTTAATGTGGACAAGATCAAAAAACTGGGATGGAGACAAACAAAAACTCTTAAACAATACATTGAATTAATAAAAATTAATAAAAAATAATTTTAAAGCAATATGAAAAAAATACTTATTTTTTCTTTAACCTATTATCCGGAATACGTAGGTGGTTCCGATGGAGCATTAAAAGAAATCACCGACCGAATCAACCCTAGCGATGTTGAATTTCACATGATTGTAGCGAGGTTTAATTCTGACCTACCTAAAATTGAGAAATTCGGAAACGTATTGGTTCATCGTATTGGTATAACCAAGAAAAAACCGACAGCCGAAGATTATGGTAAGTGGCCACTTGATTTAAATAAATTGTTATATCAGTTTCTTGCTCCATTTAAGGCAATTTCTCTCAATGCAAAATATCATTATGATGGAATTTGGGCAATGATGGCGCATACGGCAGGAATCGCAGCGGTAATTTTTAAAATGCTTTATCCTCGAAAAGGATATGCTCTAACCCTGCAAGAGGGAAAAACACCAGAACACATTGAAAAGAAACTAAAACCTTTATGGTTTTTCTTTAAGAGATCATTTACAAAGGCCGATGTTGTTCAACCAATTTCTGTGTTTCTTATGGAATGGGCGCAGCGTAGGGGTGTCAAAGAAGACAGAATAGAATTAATTCACAATGGTGCTAATCCACGTGATTTATCAGACAATGTTACCGAGGCAGAACTCGAAGAGACCAAGAAGAAAGTAGGTAAAAAATCAGGAGAAATCTTTCTTGTTAATACTGCACGTGTTGTGCATCAAAAAGCAAATGATGATACGATTCGTGCGTTGCCAATGCTTCCAGAAAATGTTAAATTTTTAGTTGTCGGAGATGGAGAAGACGAAAAATTATTAAAAGACATCACCAAAGAATTAAAATTAGAAAATAGAGTTATATTTACTGGTCGCGTCGATCGTAGCGAGGTAACCAAATATCGCAGGATATCTGATATTTTTGTTGCCCCAAGTAGATCAGAAGGTCTTGGCAATGCATTTCTTTCGGCAATGGCATCGCGCTTACCAGTTGTTGCAACTCAAGAAGGCGGACTCGCGGACTTTATCTTTGATGCCAAACGAAATCCAGATCAACCGACAACCGCTTGGGCCGTAGACAAAGATTCGCCAGAACAGATTGCCGAAGCAGTAAAAGACATTTTAGATCATCCAGAAAAAGTTAAAGCGATTACAGATCGTGCCCGAGAAATGGTATTTAATAAATACAACTGGGATATGGTTGCCAAGGATATGCAACAAAAAATATTTAATAGAATTTTAAAAATTAATTAAAAACAAAAAACATGGAAGAATCAAAAGAAACAATTAAAATTCCAGAAGGACTGTATAAAGAAATATATGTATCGGTTCATAATTTAGTGCGCGAATGTCGGATTAAAGAAACTGGAGAGACTCATTTTATTGCAATGCGTAATAAATCATTAAAAAAAGACGGAAAAGAGTATCCAAGATTTCAAGCATTGGGTGGGGCAGTTAAAGTTACGCCAGAAGGGAAAGAAGAGCTTATAAAAGAATTTAATGCTCAATTCGGTAAACAAGGAAGACCGGCAGAAGAAAATGACGACGCTCGTTTTAATCTTGAACTTCCCAGAGAAATGCAAGAATTTTCTGGGGACACCGAAGAACAAAAAAAAGAAGCAGCAGAAAAACGTAATCAATATATGGAAAAAGTACTTTCTTTCTTCTTTAAAAAAGAAAATCCATTATTTGAGGAAGATGCAATGAGAGAAGTCATCGGAGATTTAAAGAGCATTGTATCTGAAGAAGAAAAAGACAAGATTTCTACAGAATATGAATCTACGGTGAGTCCAATCCAATGGAAAGTACAGACCTCAGAACGTGGAAAGGGAATGCCAACTGCTAGATTGTTCCGATTATTCACCTTGGAAGTTCCACAGGAAATTTTTGATAAAATGAGTAAATCAGAAACAATACGCATCCTTTCCAAAGAAGACATTAAAGCAATTCACGAGGCAACAGAATCCGGAAATCCAGCAGCAATAACTCCCGACGGATCAGCAATTGTGGAAAATATTTTTCCCGATGTTCACGTCTAAATTAATTTTATAAAAATATGAATCAAGAACTTGGTTTAATTGAAAAAGCAACGAGAATCGCGGTGATTGCTCACGTAAATCAAAAACGTAAGAACGATGGTTCGCCTTACGTTGTTCATCCATTTATAGTCGCGATGAAGCTTGTGAAATATAATTTTTCTGACGCCGTAATTGCTGCTGCTCTAGTCCACGATGTCCTAGAAGACACGGACGTCACCGAGCAAGAATTAAGAGATAAGCTGGGCAACGAGGTTGTGGATATGGTCAAAATGGTTACGAACGATGATACTTTGTCATGGAGAGATAAAAAGATTAAATATGTGGAAACGGTTCGAAATGGTTCTGATGAGGCGAAAGCGATTTCAATTGCGGACAAAATTCATAATATGGAAGATTTGCTTTTTACCTACAGCCAGATTGGGCCAGAAGTTTGGAAAAAATTTAGTAACAAAAGAGAAGAAAAGCTTTGGTTTGAAGAAGAGATGTTGAAAATGTTTAAAGAAACTTGGTCACATCCCTTGATAGACGAATACGAAAGACTTATGGAGCAAATGCGAAAAACTCAATAAAATTTAATGTAGATTTTTTTGTCTTTGCTTTTCGTCATCGCTACGAAGTGAATCGCGCGTAGTTTTATATTCGTCAATTATTTCTTTACGCATTAATTGATTATGTAATACCGCTTCAAGCGCATTGCCCCAAAAATCAATGCGTTTTTTGTTTAAAGTGAGAATATTTCCAGATAAATTTCCAAGGGTAGAAACATAATACTTTATCAGTTCCGTTAAACGAAAAATACGCATCAATTGTAGCGACAATGTTTCTTCTTGGCTACGATTATTTTTTATATATTCGATAAGGGCTCTTTCTAGTTCCGGATTATAAAGAGTCATAAAATTTATGAATCTTGCCCAACTTTCATGTTTGTTTCCGAAACGCATCGATGAATGGTCCAAAAAATAAACATCACGACCTACTACGCGAATATTGTGTGGAACAAAGTCCCAATGTACTAGAAATCCAGAATAGAGATTAATGATTTCGGAATTTTTGTTTAAAAAACCAAACGTTTCGGTGAGAAGTGTTTTTAATTTATTGTTTCCTGGTAATTTCGAAACGATTTCGTTTCTATAAACATCGAAGGTTTTTAAGTAATTTTTGGCGTCCCAAATTCCAAATATTTTACTAATAACATTTGCATGTTCATAGGTTGTTGCATGTAGCCCCTCTTGTGCTTCGAATGTTTTAAGAGCAAGAAAAAATTGTTCTTGCATTGGTCTTTCTAAAAACGTACATTCCTGTTCGACGTATGCAGTTATAAAAACTACAAAATCCGATTTGTTGACGAAGAATACTTCTTCCGGAGAGAGAAAAACGTGTGAAGCAAAATTTATCTTTTTTAAAACTTCGCGACATTTTTTTTCAACGAGTATCTCATTAATGGAATCGAGATCTAATCCCATCTTAATTGCAACGCGCTTTTTGTTTTTAACATCTTCGCCAATGAGTACTAATTTTTTATTATTAGTGTAATAACGTTCTCCGCTCACATGTACCTGTGATCTATCCAGAACAATATTTAAATTATCTAAAATTGGCGCGATTTTTTCGAGCTCTGATTTATAATTTTGTTGCCAAGACTGATTATTTTGTTCTGTCGACATAAATTTTTTCGAAAAGATTGTTTAACGTTTCGATGTGAATATCCCAAGAAAATTTTTCAATTAAAGATTTCTTGGCATTGTTGATTAGTTCGTGTTTGAAATTATCATCGTTAAATATTTTTGTAATACTGCCTGATAGTTCTTGTGCGCTATTAGATTTAACCAACACTCCGTTGTTGTTAAAGATAATTTCTTGTATGTTGTTAATATTCGAACTAATTATCGGCGTTTCGGCAGAGAAACAAGAGGTGATTATGCTGGGGAAATTCTCGTGGATGAAATTGTAATTATGAATATAAATTTGAGAGGCTTTAAGCAGATACCACTCTTCGGCCTCGGAAATTCTGCCCAAAAAAATAATGTTATTTGATATACTTAATCTCTCTGTTAACATTTTTAAGTTTTCTTTTTCCGGTCCTTCTCCGGAAATTAAAAGTTTGATGTCAGGAAATTTTTGTTTTAATGTGGATATAGCATCTAAAATGTCCGCAATATTGTTCCACCTAAAGAGATGTCCGTTGGTAAAAATCTGATATGGCATATGATGTATTTCAAATGGCAATATTTGTGGTTTTTTGGGTGCGTTAAAATTTATTATAATCTTAGAATCGGGAATATTGTAATTTTTAGAGATTGTTTGTGCTAATTCTGTAGAAGAAAAAATTATGTTATTCGCGCGATTTATTGTCCATTTCTGTAATCGCATAATAGAACTTATTCTTCTATTATTGCATTTTGTTCGCACGAAACTTTCCAATGGTTCGGTTGTTGCCTGCAATTGAATCGCACGTTTCCATGCCTCGTGTTCTGCAAAATTGATAACAACGGGGATTTTTCTCAATTTTTGAACAATTATAGATGCGAATCCAGAAGTTGCTGAATTTTGGGCATAAATAATATCGGCATGCTTTGATGCTTTCAATAAGACAAACGTATACATAAAAAGCCGTATTAAAAGCGGCAAATGTTTGCTTACGGTAATTAATTTTACTCCCGGTATTTGCTCCGCAGTACTTGCATAAGCAACGATTGTGATTTCGTGATATTTCTTTAATCTCGTTGCCAATTCTTTTACATAAGAAGCAAGGGTTTCAATTTCTGGTGGATATAACGGAGTAGCGATAATGATTTTCATATTAGTTTATTACAATAATATCAGAATTTTCTGACAGAGTAAAGACGAAAAATTAAATGAAATAAATATTTACCCCCCACGTAATAATTATTGTAAGAATTAAGGAGGTTCCGTTATGGGCGGAAGTAAATAAAAATTGAATATGTGCGAACGAAGTCCAACAGGAATAAACCTTTCAAAAACGGGTTTGTTCTCGTATAACATTTTCCCCTTTGGGGATTTTTTTAACTCTTGACATTTGATTTCAACGCGCTAAACTATTATATTGATTAAGGATTAAACAAAAAATATGAAAGTGATAATTTTGGCGGGCGGGAAAACCAATCTGCCAGGAAAATTGAAAAATACGCCTAAATCGTTGATTCAAATAAAAGGGAAGCCTTTGATTGAATATCAGTTAGACTTATTAAAAAAATACAAATTTAATGATATTTGTTTAAGTTTATATTTTGGCGCAGATAAAATTTTGGAATATTTAAAAACAAAAGATCCCAAAGCAGACATTTCTAAAAAACAAGGTAAAGTTGCTGGCATTGAATATGTTATTGATTCGAAAGCATTAGGAACTGGTGGAGCAATTAAATTGGTAGCCAAAAATCTTAAAAAGGACTTTATGGTTATTAATGGCGACACCCTAACCAATATTAATTTAAATGATTATGTTGATTTTTATAAAAAAAATATTTCCCAACCCAGGTTTTTTGCGTCATCGCAATTTATTAAAAACATTACTCCCAGGATTTTACCATTAAAAGTTTCGCCTTTCAGGAAAAGGGTTTCTTATCAAGAAAATTTAGGCGCGATGGCAGTATATTATGACCAAAATGTTAATGGTTTAGGATTAGTTAAAACAAAAAATGAGAAGGTGGTGGACTTCTCACAAGACCCCGATTATCAATATGCTGGTTATGTAAATGCCGGATTTTATATTTTATCGCCAGAAGTTTTTAAAATTAAACATTTGAAATCAAAGAAAAAAACAGAAGCATTTAGAATAGAAGACGAGGTTTTCCCAGAATTGGCGAAAAAGAACCAATTATTGGCCTATGTGCATACCGGTCTTTGGACCGACATTGGCACAGAGGACGGTTTTAATGAGGCAGAAGAAATCGCTGAAAGATTAAACGAAAATAATTAATTTTTTATAAATTTATTTTATATGTCGACACGTGTCGATTTTGCCACTACAAAATCGCACTAACTCTCAGCCGACTGCGGTCAGCTTCCGAGATTGTCTCAGTATAAAATAAATTTATAAAAATTATGCGAGAGAAAAAAGATTTGGGCGATAAGGGGGAGAAAATTGCAAGAGAATATTTGGAGAATAAGGGATATAAAATTTTAGATAAGAATTTTAGGTATAGTAAATTAGGAGAGTTAGATATTATTGCAAAGAAAGGCGATAATATCGTTTTTTTTGAAGTTAAAACACGTATGAAAACTGGGCCAGGCGGATTTTGGCCGGAAGACAACATTACTTATACCAAGCAGAAAAAATTAATTAAATTATCGCAAATTTACTTAAGCAAGAAAAAATTATTAGATAGTGATTGGCAAATAGATGTTTTGGCAATTGAAATTTACCGCGATGAAACTTTCGATATTCGCCATCTAGAAAATGCAGTTGGAGATATGTACTAGCCCTGAGCGAAGTCGAAGGGTTGACATCCGAATTTTAATATCATAAAATTAATTCTTAATCATTTACGGTCCGACATTCGTCGGGCCTTTCATTAAATAAATTTATGGATCAAAAACAATTTATATCAGCAATGAGTCAAATTGCCGAAGAAAAAGGCATTTCTCAAGAACAAATTATTGAAACCCTTGAGATGGCGATTGCCGCTGCATACAAGAAGGACTATGGCAAGAAAGGTCAGAATATTAAGGTCAAGTTCGATTTAAATACTGGAGAAATAAAAGTTTTCCAGGTATTTTTGGTTGTGGATGAAAGTATGTTAAAGGAAGAACCCGCCGAAAGCCCAGAGGGCATTCAGGCGGGCCCGCCACCCGCCACAACTTCATCAGATGTTGGTGGGGGCGGGGAAGAGTTTGAGGACGACGAAGAAATTGATGCAGAAGGCAACAAGAAAGTTCGTTTCAATCCCTTCAAACATGTGATGGTTGATGACGCACAAAAAATTAAAAAAGGGTCAAAGCCAGGAGATGAAATCCAAACTAAACTCGAGGCTCATACCGATTTCGGAAGAATCGCTGCCCAAACCGCAAAACAAGTTATTATTCAAAGATTAAGAGAAGCCGAAAGAGAGGTTGTGTTTGCGGAGTATAAAGACAAAGAAGGTGAAGTCGTGAGCGCGATAGTACAAAGGATTGAAGGCAGAAATATTTTTATGGACATCGGTAAGGCATCAGGAATTTTATACGCCGAAGAGCAAATCCCCGGGGAAAGATTTTTTATCGGTCAACGTTTGAGAGTTTATATTTTGAAAGTTGAAAAATCTTCAAAAGGTGCTGATATTGTTTTGTCTCGCGCTTATCCAAAATTAGTGAGCAGATTATTTTCTATTGAGGTTCCAGAAATTTCAACGGGAACGGTGCAAATAAAATCCATCGCTCGAGAGCCTGGCTCAAGAACAAAGATTGCAGTTTTTACAGAAGAGCAAGGGGTTGATCCAGTTGGTTCTTGTGTTGGACAAAAAGGAAGCAGGGTACAAACAGTGATTGCTGAATTGGGTGGAGAGAAAATTGACATCATTGAGTGGAATGAAAATATGGAGAAATATATCGCCAATGCATTGTCGCCTGCTAAAATTATTAGCGTGAAAACTGAAGAAAAAGACAGAAGCGCAACAGTAATTGTCCCCGAAGATCAAATTTCTTTAGCAATTGGACAACGTGGACAGAACGTAAGATTGGCCGCAAAACTAACGGGCTGGAAAATAGATGTTAAGAGTGAAAAAATGATAGAAGCCGACAAGCTCGCCGAAAGCCCAGAGGGCATTCAGGCGGGCCCGCCACCCGCCACAACTTCATCAGATGTTGGCGGGGGCGGGGATGGAATAAAAAAGTATAGAGCTATTATATACGACGTTAAAGATGATAAACCGTATTTTTTGATTCTTCACAGAATTTTAAGATGGAATGGTTGGGAATTTTTAAAAGAAACCGTTGAGCCGGGAGAAACGCCATTAAAAACGATAAAGAGAGGCATTGCAGAAGAAACTCAAATTAAAAAATTTAAAGTAATTAAAAAACTAGGGAAGAAAGAAGAATGGCAAGCGGATGGAATTAATTATGTTATTGCGGATACGTTTTTGGTTAAAGCCGACATGGAGCAAATAATTTCTTTAAAACAGGAAATTATTGAACATGATAAATATGAATGGGCGACCAAAGAAGAAGCGATGGAAAAATTAACTTTTCCGGCAACTAAAAAATTAATTCAGGAAATAGAAATAAAATGACTAATGAAATAAAAATCGAATTGGCAAATTATAGAAAACTTAAAGCAACTAAAAAAGATTCGAAAGTTGAAGAAAAAGAAATTGAAAGTGCTTTAAAGTATATTCAAAATTCTCGGGCAAAAACCGTAACCATAAATAAGCCGGCAGAAAAAGGAAATCGCATTGAAATTGATTTCGAAGTGAGGTGCGGTGGAGTTAAGGTTGAAAACGGTGAAAGTAAAAACCATCCTTTGATTTTAGGTGAGGGACAATTTTTACCGGGATTTGAAAAAGAATTAGAAGGGATGAAAGCCGGAGACGAAAAAGAATTTTCCTTAAAAGTTCCTGATGATTGGACAGACAAAAGGGTTGCTGGCAAGGGCTTGGATTTTAAAGCAAAGATGATTCTTGTTCAAGAAAGACAAGTTCCAGAATTGAACGATGAATTTGCAATATCTATGGGCAAGTTTAAATCTTTAGAAGAATTTAAAAAAAGCGTTATTGATGGTTTAAAACAAGAAAAGGAATTAATGAATAAGCAAAGGGTAAGGATTGAATTAATTGAACAAGTTGCAAATGATTCTAAAATCGAAGTACCAAAAGAATTAGTTGATACGGAATTAGAAAATATGATTAATGAATTTAAATTAAGTATTACTCAATTCGGATTAGAGTTTGAAACTTATTTAATGCAAATTAAATCAACGTTAGATGAGTTAAAAAGCAGTTGGAGGGTGCAAGCAGAAAAAAGGGCAAAAATCGGATTATGCATTAAAGCAATCGCCGACAAAGAAGAAATAATTCCTACAACTGAAGAGATTGAAGAAAAAATGAATCAAGAATTAATGCGCTATCCAGACGCGGAAAAAGTTAAAAAAACTATTGATTTGGCAGCTTTAAAAGAATATACTGAAGGTGTAATTATTAATGAAAAAGTCTTTGAGCTCATTGAGCGCGAAGCAGAAATTTTATGAATTTAATACCAACGGTCATAGAAAAATCACAAAACGGTGAGAGAGCCTACGACATATATTCAAGATTATTAAAAGACAGAATTATTTTTTTGGGCGGTCCAATTGATGACGATACGGCAAATGCAGTTATTGCACAATTATTGTTTTTGGAAAACCAAGACCCAAAGAGAGATATTTTGATTTACATTAATAGTCCTGGAGGAAGCGTTACGGCAACTATGGCAATTTATGACACAATGCAATTTGTGAAATGTGATATTTCAACAGTTTGTATTGGTTTAGCAGCCTCGGGTGCAGCAGTGGTTTTAACTGCCGGCAAAAAAGGAAAAAGATTTGCTTTGCCAAATTCAGAAGTAATGATTCATCAGGTCGCAGTTAGTGGTGTTGAGGGGCGTGCATCAGATATTGAGATTTCTGCAAAACAAATTATGAAAACCAAGCAACGCTTAAATAAAATCATTGCCAAACACACTGGTCAGAAAATAGATAAAATCGAAAAAGACAGCGACCGTGATTATTATATGTCATCCGAAGAAGCGAAAGAGTACGGTTTAATCGATTCGATAATTGATAAACGGAAATAGGACGCTCAGATTTATTTTATGTGTCGACACGTTCGTCGGGACGAAACCATGCATTTTGCCTGCGAAGTTGTCTCAGTGACAAACAAATTCTCATTAATGGCAGGATACAAAATTCGGAGGTGGAACCTCCGAATATGACTTTACGAGGCTTAGCCTCGTAAGATAGAAATGTCAGAGGTCTTACCTCTGACATTTCTAAGAAGTGACACTTTTGTCCGATCGTGGAAAGGTGTCGTTTTTATTATTTCGATGTATGTAATATTTTTCACGATCGTGACAAATATGACATAAATGTTTTTAGGGCAATTATTATGTGGGACGTGCGACGTCCTACATAATTTGTTATGGGGCTTGACTTTCCGCTGGGGGGGGGTAAAATGGAAAGTAGGAGGATTAATAAAATAAATTTTAAGTAACAAAATTTTATGGGAAAAGAAAACAAAGAATCAAGAATCGAATCAAAAGACAGAGAAACTCCGGAATTTTGGATGAGATTTGAAAGTTTATTGGATCGGAAAAAAACGGCAGATGAAAGTGTTGGTCACCATGGCATGATGGCCCGGGAAGCATTTGAAGAGGCAAAACAGGGATTAATCGCGGAAGGATATTTTAAGTCAGAAGAGGAAGTGAACGAGGCTATTAAAAAAGATCTCGATAAAAGAAAAAAATATCGAGATAAATAAAATCATAAAAATGCCCCGACGGAAGTCGAGGGCATTTTTGTTTAAGACATTATGTAGGACATACGATGTCCTACATACTTTATTTTAAAACACTCAATAAACTTTTTCCCGTCATTTCTGATGGTTGAGGGATTTGCATTAATTCGAGAATTGTTGGCGCAATATCAGAAAGCATGCCCTGGGGCATCCCCCAGCCCCCGCCCGCAACGACTTCGTCTTGCGAAGTCGGGCGTGGCGCCTGCACTTTTTTAAATTCTTTGCCCACCAAATAAAATGGCACCGGATTTAATGTGTGTTCAGTTTTCGGTTCGCCAGTATGAAGATTTACCATTTGTTCAATATTTCCGTGGTCAGCGGTGATTATTAAAACGCATTCTCCTTTTTCTGCCAATTTGATTAATGGTTTTAACGCCTTATCAATTGCTTCCACTGCCTTAATCCCAGCCTTTAAATTTCCTGTATGGCCAATCATATCGGCATTGGAATAATTTGCAACAATTAAATCATAATTTTCTTTAAGCCCCTCAATAATGGTTTCGGTAATTTTTTCTGATTGCATTTCTGGTGTTTCGTCGTAATGCGTAACAATATTAGAAGCAATTAATTTTCTTGTTTCATTGGGAAATAAATTTTCTTGATTGCCATTGAAAAAATATGTAACATGGGCATATTTTTCCGTTTCAGCAACTTTTAGTATTTTTTTATTGTATTGATTTAGGATCTCCGTTAAATGATTAATAATTTTCATTGGCGGATAGGCAATTGCAATTGGCAAATCTTTTTCGTATTCAGTCATTGTGCAAAAAAATAAATTTTCAATTAATTTTCTTTCGAATTTATTAAAATCTTTTTTAACAAATGCTTCAGTTAATTGTCGGGCACTATCTTCTCTAAAGTCCCAAGAAATAATCGCATCATTGTTTTTTACAATACCAATCGGATTTTGATTATCATCTATGATTACGATCGGTTTAATGTAGGTATCTGTAATGTCTTGGTCATAATATTCTCTTATTCTTTCGAGTGGATTAAAGGTTTTTTCTCCAGCGCCATTAACAATTAAATTGTAAGCAGTTTCGGTCCTGTCCCAATTATGGTTTCTGTCCATAGCATAATTTCTGCCGACAATGGAAGCAATTTTCCAGTTTGGATTTTTTAATTTTTGTTCAAGAATAGAAATAATTTTGATTCCTTCTTTTAATGGAGCATCTTTGCCATCAGTAAAAAGATGAAGTCGTAAATTATCAATATTATTCCTTCTCGCTAGTTCTAGTAGGGCATAAACATGTTCCAGGTAAGAATGCACATTCCCGCTGGAAATTAATCCTATTAAATGTAGGGTAGAATTATATTTTTTGACATGATCGATTGTTTTTAAAAATGCTGGGTTAGTGAAAAATGTTTCATTTTCAATATCCATAGAAATTCTAGGTAAATATTGATAAATTGTTCTTCCGCTACCAATGGTTAGGTGGCCAACTTCTGAATTCCCTGCTTCTTTCCATGGCAAACCAATTGCTCCTCCAGACGCTTGCAAGGAACAAAAAGGATATAATTGTTCAATTTTTTTAAGATTAGAAATTTTTGCCCGATAAATTGGGTTGGTTTGTTCTGGTTCGCCGATTCCCCAGCCGTCTAAAATCGTTAGAATTATTGGTCGCATGTTTTTATTTTAACACGGGGAAAAAGTTTGACAAAACAGTTCGATTTTGATAAACTGAAATTATTGAATATTAATTCTTTGATATTAAAAGCTATTATTTTAATTTAACTAAATATGGGTTTTTCGATCAAAGTAAAAATTTATGACAATAGGATTAATTCCACTTATAGTGGCAATGGTTGCTTTGGCCGTGGGGTCGTTTTTGGGTTATGTTGCACGTCAATCAATTGCTAAAAAACAAGCCAATACAGCCGAAGCCAGAATAGAGAAATTAGTTAACGAGGCAAAAGCACAGGCACAAGAAATAATTTTGAAAGCAAAAGACAAGGCAGTTAAAGCGTTAGATGAAATTAAAAGAGAGGAAATTAGACGCCAAGACGAATACAGAAGAACACAATTAAGATTAGAAAAAAAAGAAGAAACGCTTGATTCAAAAGACAAAAAATTAGAACAAGAGGAAAAAGACATTCAGGAAAAAGTTGAAAAAGTTAGAAACATTAAGGGAGAATTAGAAAATTTAAAACAGCAAGAAATTCAGAATTTAGAAAAAATTTCTAAGCTTTCACAAGACGAAGCAAAGCAAGAAATTTTTAAAATGGTTGAACAGCAGAACAAAGAAGAAATTTTTGCAAGAATTAAAAAACTAGAAAGAGATGGCAAAGAAGAGTTAGACAAAAAAGCAACCGAAATCATGGTTACTTCTTTGCAAAGATATGCTTCTTCGCAAGCAACAGAGGTAACAACTACAACCGTTAGCTTGCCGAATGATGAAATTAAGGGAAAAATTATTGGACGCGAAGGAAGAAACATTAAAACCCTTGAGAGATTAACCGGGGTTGAAGTAATTATTGACGATACTCCAGAAACATTAATTATTTCCGGATTTGATCCAACCAGAAGACAGATTGCCAAAATGGCTCTTGAAAAATTGATGTCCGATGGCAGAATTCAGCCAGCAAGAATCGAGGAAACAGTTGAAAAGGCAAAAACAGAAATCGAAGCAAAGATTAGAGAGGCTGGAGAAACAGCTGTTTATGACGTGGGAATTGTTGGACTCGATCCGAGATTGGTTAATTTATTGGGACGTTTAACGTTTAGAACTAGTTTTGGACAAAATGTTCTACAGCATTCTATTGAAAGCGCACACGTTGCTGGAATGTTGGCAGCAGAATTGAAGGCAGATGTTGCGGTTTGTAAGAAAGCAGCACTTTTACATGACATTGGAAAAGCAATTGACCATGAGGTTCAAGGAACGCATGTTGAAATTGGAATTAGAATTTTAGAGAAATTCAATATCGATAAAAAAATTATTGATGCGATGAAGTCACATCATGGAGATTTTCCGTTTGAAACCGTTGAAGCATCAATTGTCCAGGCGGCAGAAGCAATGTCAGCTGCTCGACCAGGCGCAAGAAAAGAAAATTTAGAAAATTATTTGAAACGATTAGAAGAATTGGAAAAACTTGCAACTGGATTTCAGGGAGTGGAAAAGGCCTATGCAATTCAGGCCGGAAGAGAAATCAGAGTATTTGTTAGTCCAGAAAAACTTGATGATTTGGCAGCGCATAAATTAGCAAAAGACATTGCCGTTGAAATTGAAAAAGAATTGAAATATCCAGGAGAAATTAAAGTTACAGTTATCCGCGAAACTCGCGTAATCGAATACGCTCGTTAATTATTGATTATCAATTAATAATTATTAAAAAACCCGACAGAAATGTCGAGTTTTTTATTTTGGAGCGAGTGAGGGGAATTGAACCCCTGTCATTAGCTTGGAAAGCTAAGGTAATGCCACTATACGACACTCGCAACGTAAGAAATTTTGAAGATCGGGCTGCCGAGATTCGAACTCGGACTAAATCTTCCCAAAAGACTCGTGCTACCATTACACCACAGCCCGACAAATTAGACTTGTTCCGTGATTATTTCAGTATATCTTTTTTGTTTTTCATAGTCAACCCTAATTATGTTATAATAAATATGTTATAATAAAAATATGACCATAAAGAGAATTTTAAAAGCTTTTGATATCATGGGGGAATGTCGAAAGTACGGTTTGGGATTTTGGCAATGTCCTAATTCGTTGTTTTTGGTAATGGGGCTTATAATTATTACTGCGATGATTGCAACCTATTTTATTGGTATAAAGTTTATTGAACCGGAAGTTGTAATTTTAATAGTAAGTGTTGTAACAATAGCATTATTAATTATCAGTCATTCTTTGGTGGGAAGTTTTTCTCGGGTTGCCGAAGCGAACAGAATGAAGAGTGAATTTGTGGGCATTGTCTCACATCAACTCCGAACACCTCTCTCTAGTTTAAAATGGTCGTTGGATCTTTTGAGAGGAAAGAGATTGGGGGATGTTAATGATAAACAAATGGAATATTTAGATGTAATTAAAGATTCAAACGATAGAATGATAAAGCTGGTTAACGATTTATTAAATGTAAACAGAATTGACCAGCAACGATTAGAAATGCGACCAAAAATTTTTAATATTCAAGATATGGTCGAACAAGAAATAAAAGCATTGAGTCCAATGGCTAATGCTCATAATATAAATTTAATTTATAATAAACCACAAGATTTATTGAATATTTTTGCTGATCCAGACAAAGTTCAAATGGTTGTGCAAAACTTGATTGATAATGCAATAAAATATTCAAAAAAAGAAGGAGGTAAGATTGAGATAAAATTAGAAAAAATTGGCAAAGACAAAAAAATGATTGAAATGTCAGTGAAAGATAATGGTATTGGGATTCCAGAAATGTTTAAAGCCCAGGTATTTGGAAAATTTTTTAGGGGAGATAATTTAATCAAACAAAGGGTCGAGGGAACGGGATTGGGATTGTTTATTGCTAAAGGAATAATCAATCTCTCTAAGGGGGAAATAGGGTTTGAATCAAAAGAGAATCAAGGGAGTTTATTTTGGTTCACTCTGCCCGTTGCTAATAATTAAGTAATAATGCGAATATGCGAACTTAATGCCAATATTGCGAACTGCGAATTCGCAGTCTGTAGATTGGCATTTTAATTAGTATGAAAAAAATATTATTCATTGAAGATGAACCAAATCTTCAAAAGGCCGTTGGCGAAATTTTAAAACAAGAGGGTTATGAAATTCTTGGTGCGTTTGACGGAGCACAGGGGATAGAATTGGCAAAAAAAGAAAAGCCAGATATGATTCTTTTGGATTTAATCTTGCCAAAAAAGGATGGATTCGAGGTTTTAAAAGAAATTAAAGCCGATGATGAACTCAAGGATACGCCAGTGATTATTCTGACCAATCTTGAAGGTAGCGGAGATGTTGAAAAGGCGTTGAATCTTGGAGCAACAACATATTTGGTGAAGGCCAATTATGAATTAGACGATATCGTTTCTAAAATAAAAGAGTTTCTAAAATAATTTAATATATGCAAGTTTCTTTGCAGCAATTAAAGGCATTTCTTATTGATAAGAAATTGCTTGGCAAAACTCAGCTTGCTGAGGCTGAAAAATTATCTGAAAAAACTGGGAAAATCCTGGAAGATATTCTTGTCTCTGAAAAAATGATTTCCGATAATGATTTAACGGGACTAAAGGCATTTATTTTGGGAATTCCCGTTATTGATTTAAGGAAAATAGAAATCAGTCCAGAGGTTTTGAAAATCATACCAGAGCCAATTGCTAGGGAAAACAATATTGTTGCGATTAGCAAAAAAGATGGCGAGTTAGAGGTTGCCATGGTTGATCCAACTGACTTGCAAACAATTGACTTTATTAAGAAAAAAACGGATTTAAAAATAAGACCGAAATTAGCATCCTTGGAGGGAGTTAAAATGGTGCTGAAGAAATATCAGCAAAGCCTGGAGGCTGAATTCGGTGAGATTATTAAGACCGAATCTCAAAAGACAAAATCGTCTAAAATAGAATTACTTAAATCAGGAGATGAGGTTGTTATTCGGGATTTAAAAAAAGTAGCAGAAGAATTGCCGATCATAAAAATTGTTGATACTTTAATTAAGCATGCAATTTTGCAACGTGCGTCAGATATCCATATTGAGCCAGCCGAAAAAGAAGTAATTGTAAGATATCGAATTGATGGAATTTTACGCGATGCAATGATTTTGCCGAACCAAGTTAGTTCGGGAATTGTTGCCAGAATAAAAGTTTTGTCTAACTTAAAATTAGATGAACATAGGTTGCCACAAGATGGAAGGTTTAAAATTCAAACTGACGATCAAAAAATATCATTTAGAGTTTCGATTTTACCAATATTTTATGGAGAAAAAATTGTAATGCGTCTTTTACTCGAGGGTGGAAAGAGATTCACATTGGAAAGTTTGGGTTTCTGGGGAGAATCATTGGAAAGAATTCATCGCGCAATCAAAAAACCCTACGGCATGATCTTGGCAACTGGTCCGACTGGTTGCGGAAAAACAACAACATTGTATACGATTTTGGAGATTTTGAATCAACCAGGAGTGAATATTTGTACAATTGAAGATCCAATCGAATATCAAATGCCACGCATAAATCAAACACAGGTTAAGCCACAAATCGGATTAACTTTTGCTTCAGGAATTAGGGCTTTAGTTAGACAGGATCCAAACGTAATTATGGTTGGAGAAATAAGAGACGCTGAAACAGCGGGATTAGCTGTAAACGCAGCTCTTACTGGTCATTTGGTTTTATCTACGTTGCATACAAATTCAGCTGCTGGCGCGATTCCCAGGTTGGTAGATATGGGCGCAGAACAATTTCTGATTGCCTCAACCATAAACATTATTATGGCACAAAGATTAACTAGAAAATTATGTACTGACTCAAAAGAGAGATATCATTTAATCAAAGCACAGGTTGAGGAAATGAAGAAAGATATTAATATGGATGAAATGTTAAGAATTTTAAAAAGAGAAAAAATCGTTAAAGAGAACGCGACATGGGAAGAGATTGATTTTTATAGACCAAAACCATCAAAAGAGAGCCCTGATGGATATAAAGACAGAGTTGGAATTAGAGAAGTTTTAGAAGTTTCGCCTGCAATCAAGGGCTTGATTACCAAGAATGCGACTAGCGATGAAATTGAAGCGCAGGCAAGAAAAGAAGGAATGGTAACAATGATCGAGGATGGTTTCGTAAAAGCGACACAAGGACAAACATCGTTAGAGGAGGTGCTTCGTGTCACTAGAGAATAAAATTTATGCCAATATATTTTTATACGGCAAGAACACGAGAAAGTAAAACCGAGACAGGGACAATTGAGGCTAAGGATGAAAATGATTTAGTAAAGATTCTTCGAGAAAAGAATTTGGTTTTAACTTCTTTTCACGTGCCAGAAGACAAGAAAATTAAAAAATCTCCTTTAATAAAACTAAAGGGGATTTTTAATAGAATTTCTTTGGTGGAAAAATTAATGTTTACTCGACATTTAGGGGTAATGGTTGGTTCGGGCTTTTCTTTACACAAAGCATTAGAAACATTGGCGAAACAAACAGAAAATCCTAGTTTTAAAAAAGTTGTTAGTGATTTAGTTTTAAGAATAAAAAGAGGTGAAAGTTTTGCTGATGCATTAGCTCAATATCCGAAAGTTTTTAATAATTTTTTTGTAAGCATGGTTCGTGTTGGAGAAAAAGGAGGAACATTGGAGGAATCTTTAAAAATTCTCGCTCAGTATCTTAAAAAAGAACATGATTTTATATCGAAGGTGCGTGGAGCAATGACCTATCCGATAGTAATTTTAGTTGCCATGACCGGCATTGGCATTTTGATGATGGTGATGGTGATGCCAAAACTTATATCAATGTTTGAAGAGTTACAAGTTAGCTTGCCGATCACAACACAAATTTTAATTGCTACAAGTAAATTTTTTACTAAATATTTTTACATAGGAATAGCTATTTTTGTGGCGTTGGCGGTTTTTTCGATAAAATTTTTCAAAACAAAGAAAGGGAAAAATGCATCAAGTTGGTTTTTTCTTAAGTTACCATTTTTTAATAAGATTGTTAAAAAAATGAATTGCGCCAGATTTGCGAGAAGTTTTTGTTCTTTAATGCAAAGTGGCGTTTCAATTGTCGAATCATTAACAATTTCTTCTGAAACCGTTGGCAATATATTTTATTCAAGAGCATTAATTGATGCTTCTGTGGAAGTTAAAAAGGGCACAAAGCTTCAAGAATCAATTGAAAAGCGCGGAGAGTTATTTCCAATTTTAGTTGGGCAAATGATTGGTGTTGGCGAAGAAACTGGTGAATTGTCGAACATTATAGGGCGGTTAGCTGATTTTTACGAGGAAGATGTAACCAATATAACCAACAACTTGACTTCGATTATTGAACCAATTTTAATGATATTTTTGGGTGCAGCGGTTGGATTTTTTGCAATCTCAATGATTCAGCCAATGTATTCAATGATGCAAGGAATGTAATATGAAAAAGGCCTTTACAATGATTGAGCTTTTGGTAGTTGTGGCCGTTTTGTTAATAGTCGTTGTTTTGTTAATTTCTTCTTCTTCAATTTTTAATAAAAAAAGTACCATAAATTCTTTAACCAACAATGTTTTTAGTATTATTGGTTTGGCTAAAAACAAAACAGTGGCATCGGAAGGAGCAAATCGATACGGTATATATTTTGATACGTCTGTTGAACCAAACAAATATGTTTTATTTCAAGGCATCAATTACGCCTCGCGGAATATTTCTTTTGATGAAATTCATGTATTGCCGAAAAATATAGAATTTTCCAGTTTAAATTTTTCTGGCATAGGCAATGAAATTGTTTTTGATCGTTTGACCGGAGCAACCGATAATAATGGATTTGTAATCATAAATTCTATGGAAAATAATATTAGTAGGACCATTTATTTGTATTCGTCTGGAGAGGTTAGCTTTAATCAAGAAACTGTGTCTGGCGTAGGCAGATTGATTGATTCTAGGCACGTTCATTTTGACTTGGGTTGGGATATTTCTGGTTCAACAACCCTAAGGTTCGATTTTATAAATGTCGGACAAGTGAGAGACGTAATAATGGCAGATTATTTTTCTATAGATGATTTTGATTGGGAGGGAGAATTTGTAATTAATAACATTGTACAAAAATTTAGAATTCATACTCACGCATTATCGCCTTCAACTCAATTGTGTATTCATCGTGATCGAGATGAAAATAAAAACAATCAAGAGGTTTATATTTATATAATTCAGGGGGGAATCATAAAAAATATTGCTCACTATGATGACAACATTGGAGCAACGGTATATAAGGGAAATTATGTTTGGAATCAAATGCAAATACAATAAATGCCTGCCTGCCGGTAGGCAGGGTTTCACGATTATAGAGATTTTAGTAGTAATCGCAGTTTTTGTTACTGCGTTTGTATCTCTTTTGGGATTTTTTGCTTTAGACATACGTGTTTCGGAGAGAAACAGATCAAAGCTTCAAGCGCTTTCCTTGGCAGAAGAATCAATAGAGGTAGTGAGATTTGTTAGAGATAATTATTCGTGGTCCGCAACATTGGGCGTTTTTTCTTTAAACACCAATTATCATCCAGCAATAAATGGTTCAACTTGGAGTATTGTTTCTGGCAGTGGAAACGTAGGAGAATTTAATCGAAAAATTATTTTTAGTGCTGTCTCACGCGATGCAAATGACAATATTGAAAATGTTTATAATCCAATAAATAATGATATTGACACCAGAAAAGTTACGACCATAGTTAGTTGGGCTGATCGGAGTGGTGTTGTCAGCGAAAGTTTAAGTGTTTATTTAACTAATTGGAAATGAAAAAAAAGCAGGCCATACCTGCCGGCAGGCAGGCATTTACAATAATTGAGCTTCTGATGTATCTATCGGTTTTTGTAATTTTAATAACAGTAATTACTGTTTTTGCAATTACCTCAATTAAAACAGTACATAAAAATCAAACAAAAAAAGAAGTATCAAGTGCCGCTTATTCAATAATGAGATTAATGTTGTTAGAAATAAAAACAGCAACCAGCGTTTATAATCCTACAAGTTTATTTAACACAAATCTAGGACAATTAAGCTTAGAAACAACAACGGGGCTACCGGTTGGTGAGCGTTTGAGTTATGTTGATTTTTATTTTGACGATAATAATGATTTTTATTTAAAAAGAGACGGACAAGAACCACAACTCTTGATTTCAGACAAACTAAAGGTTACTAGTTTAGAATTTTTATACATTGCTTCTATCTCAGAATCAATTAAAATAAATTTAACCGTTGAATATAATACCACAAATCCCGAATATCAATTTTCTTATAATTTAAGTTCAATGGCAGTTACAAGATAATATGAGAAAAATCAAAAAATATATTTTTATAAAAAGATCAGGATTTGCTGCAATTTTCTCTACGATTTTAATTTTAATTGCTAGTTCGGCGATTATTTTGAGTGCGAGTTATATCGTCTACAATAATCTGAAATTTACAAGAAATAGTGCTTATTCTTTGCAAGCATATTATGCTGCTGAGTCAGGGGTAGAAGATTCTCTTTTGCGTTTGTCAAAAGGGATGAATTATGTTTTATCTAATAATTTAACAGTTGACAGCGTAAGTGCTACAATTAATATATCTATCCCTATTGGTGGAGCAAGAACAATAACTGTTGAAGGTGATAAAAATAATCGCATTAGAAAGGTTAGGGCGGTTTATTCTGTTAATAGTGTGGGGGCTTCTTTTCATTATGGAGCCCAAGCCGGAGAGGGTGGTGTGGAAATGGGCAATAATTCAGGGATAAAGGGAAACGTTTTTTCCAATGGCAGTATTATTGGTTCAGGGACCATTTATAACAGTGCAGTTGTTGCACATAATGGAAATAAAATACAGGACGTGACCGTTAATCAGGACGCTTTAGTGTATGCTTGTGATGATGCCAGAATTAAGGGCAAACTAACCTACGTGAGTGGCGGAACAAATACCTGTGATGTTGATGGCGTGGTTACAATTCAAGCAAACGAAATTCAACCAGTTGATTTGCCGATTTCTGATTTTCAAATTAATGATTGGAAACAACAAGCAGCAGCTGGTGGGATTATTAATAACAATGTAACCTATAGTGGCACTTCTAACTCTTTGGGACCAATTCAAATTGGAACGCCGAGTAGTCCAAAAAATTTACTCGTTACCAATAATGCTCGTTTAAAAATTACTGGTACGGTTTATGTTACAGGGACAATTACTTTTAGTAATAATGCTATTATTGAATTAGATAATAATGTCTATGGTCCATTGAGTGGGGTGGTATTGGCAGACGGCAGAATAATAAGTGGAAACAATGCAATACTTCGAGGCTCTGGTAATAGTGCGAGCTATATCTTAATTCTTTCTACGAATAATTCAATTAATCCGTCGGCTCCAGCTATTTCTGTAAGTAATAATGCCCAGGGAGCAATTTTTTATGCAAACAGTGGAATGATTTATCTAAACAACAATATGAAAGCGAAGGAAGTAACTGGCTATAAGATAAAATTAAATAATAATTCATTAATTGAATACGAAAGCGGACTAGAAAATATTGTTTTTTCTAGTGGTCCGGGTGGCAGCGGAGAGTTAACCGAATGGAAAGAAATTGAGTAACTAATTATGAATATTAAAAATATAATTTTTCAAAAATCATATAAAAATCTTCAGGCATTTGGTCTGGATATTTCTGACTCTTCAATCAAGATCGCCCAATTAAAAAAAAGTGGCAATGGATTTAAGTTGATAAGTCACAACAGGGTTAGCATTCCGTCAGGGATAATTAAAGAAGGAGAAATCGAAAAAGATCAGGAGTTGGTTGATTTAATAAAAAAAACAATAAAAGAAATAAAGGGCAAAAAATTAAAATCTAACTATGCAATTTGTTCTTTGCCGGAACAGCATAGTTTTATAAAAATAATTCAAATGCCAAAAATGACTATGGCTGAATTGGAAAGTGCAATTAAATGGGAAGCAGAAGCGAATATTCCATTTCCATTAAATGAGGTTTATATGGATTGGCAAATTATTAAACAAGAAGATAATATTGATCATTTTGATATTTTGATTAATGCTGTGCCCAAAAAAATAATCGATAAATATTTAGAGGTACTAAGGAAAGCAGACATTGAACCGATAGTTTTCGAAACAGAATCGATTGCTTCAATTAGAAGTTTGATTAAAAATGAATTTGCCAATAAGCCAGTTTTAATTATTGATTTGGGGTTTAATCGAACAAGTTTTAATGTTTTTTCTGATCACAGCATTAGATTTACTTCAAGCATTCCCGTATCTAACAATCAAATGATACAAGAGATTTCTAAACAAATGGGAATCAGTTGGGACGATGCTAAGGTTTTAAAATTCAAAATCGGACTTAACAAAGAAAAAGATAAGGGCAAAATTTTTAATATATTATTGTCCATCCTAACTAAGCTTGCGGAGAATATTAAGGACTGTGTTTCTTTTTACGAACAGCACGATGATGAGCATGAAGAAAATTGTCCAGATAAAGTTTCTAAGATAATTCTTTGTGGCGGAGGGGCAAATCTGTTTGGTATAGCGGAATATCTCTCTCTTTGGTTAAAATTGCCAGTTGTGTTGGGCAACCCTTGGATTAATATTTTTTGTTCTAACAAAAAGAAGTCGGTTAATTGTCAGAACGAATCAAAATTTCCGGAGCTTTCTTACGAAGAATCGTTAAGCTATTCTACGGTATTGGGATTGGCACTAAGAGGAATAAATTCGAAAAATATATAATGATCAAATTAAATCTTTTGCCACCAGAGCAGAAAAAAAGGCTGAAATTACATTTTATCGAATATAATGTGATTTTCTTGAGTTTTTTTATTGTGTTTCTGCTTTTGATTGTTGTTTTATTTTTGGGAGGGTTTTTAATGTTTTCCAATATTAAATCTGGTTTGATTAATCAAGAAATCGTATTTGAACAATCAAGAATAATACAAACTAATACAATTAAGGGCATAGAAAAGAAAGTGAAGGAATTAAATAGTGAATTGCTTGATTTAGAGAAGATAAGTAAAAATCAAAGTGATTTTTATCAAATATTATCGAGCATAATTCCCGAATTATTATTTAAAGTAAATATCTATAATTTAGAAATAAGCGCGGAAACGCGCAGAATAACCATAATTGGATTTGCATCAGCAAGAGAGGATTTATTAGAAATTAAGCAGAAATTAGAAAGCTCTTCCAGGTACAGGGAAATTGACTTTCCGATTTCAAACTTGACCAATCCCAAGAATATTGATTTTAGATTTAGCTTCATATATGAATAGTTATCAAAAAATATATTTAACTGTGGGCATTTTCGCTGTTATCGTTGTCTCGATAATTGGTTTTTTGATTTGTCCTTTGGCCGGAGAAATTAAAAAAGAATCTTCGTTGTTGAGTGAAGATAATCAAAAACTTTTAGTTCTCAAGAAAATAGATATTGATTATTTGAGACAAATAGAGTTTAAATATAAAAAAATTAAAGAAGATTTAGGAATGCTTAAGATTAATTTGAGCGAAAAACAGATTATAGATTTTATTGTTGAACTAGAAAAAGCTGCGGATAATACCTCGAATGATTTAAAGATAAAATCAGCAGAATATCCAATTTTTGATTTGGTTTTAACCGGAAGCTTCGATAATTTAATGAAATTTATTGGTTGGCTTGAAAATAATTCGTATTTAATTAGCATCGAGTCAATGCAAGCGAGAAAATTAACTGAAGGGGATCTATTCTCCCAAGAATCAAAATTATTTTCTATAGGCGACATTAGAACGATATTGCAAATTGGATTGCCATCTAAACAAAATGAATCAAGATAAATCAATTAGAACAATTTTTAAATTTATCAAAAATAGGTGGCGACTATGGACAATTTTAGTATTCCTTGTTATAATTATATATCTGGGGGTGGTATTTTATAAATATGTGTATGTTCCGATTTATAGCCCACAAGAAGCAGTGTCGCAGAGATTGGAGATTAAAGAAAATATTTATGATATTTTGATAAACAAGCTTTCCCAGCAAGAGAAAAATATAAGTGAAATATTTAATAAAAATTATTTAAATCCGTTCAAATAATATGAAAAAATACTTATTTTTGTTTTTAATAATTTCAGGCATTATTTTGCCGGTTGTTTCTTTTGCTGGACTGCCGAATTTTAATGGACCGATTGTAACTTGCGGGAGAAATGGCACTGGGCCAGAAAGTACGCCGTGTACGCTTTGCGATGTTTTTAAAATGGCACAGACAATTTTTGATTGGATTATCGGTGCGATAATTTTAGTTGGTCCAATTTTGATTGCTGTCGGCGGTTTGATGATTTTATTCGCTGGTGCCGATCCAGGCCAATTAGCCAAAGGCAAAAGTGTAATTAAAAATGTAATTATTGGTCTAATTATCGCTTTATTAGCCTGGACAGTAATTAATATGATTTTTAATGAATTAACCGATGATTATGGCACGGACGGTTCTGCGCCATGGAACAAGATAAATTGTACTGGCGGAGGGATAAATGAGGCACCAGAAACACCGCCGGTTGAAGAAGGTGGGTATTGTGTTTGCGAGACTCCAGTTTACGATTTGAGTCCGACAAATTTTCCTTCTCAGGCGAAAGTTATTGCTACCGATGCAAAGATTAGTGACGTAATGGCAGACGCCAAAACGTGTAAAGAAAAATGTGTTTTGGCTAATTCGGGCCAATATTGTTCCGAAACATTAGGTAGGGAAAAAACAAAAATGTATTGTGCGAGTAAATCCGGATTACAGAGCGTTAAGGCTTGTGGCGTGGGATTTTCTACTTCGCCCACTTGTCAATTAAGCACTACAACGTATACCACTAAAAATGCATGTATGGACATTATTACTCCAGAAACAGGAACATACAACAGCACATTAGCCTCAAAATGTTGGTTGGACGGAGAAATTATTTGTCAGTGTATTAGTAGGAATGGTGGTTATCAGCTGTATCAACAACCGCAACATGTTCAAGGAGGTACAAGCTTATTTGATTGTGCAACATATGCGGACAAAAATGATGGTTGTCGCATAAATTGTGATTATCAAAAATGTGGTGCCAGTGATAATCCTAATAAGTGGTGCACAAGAACAGCGCCAAGTGGATCGGACAAGTGGATTCTTTCTGGAATCAAAACCGAGCAAAAGGGTGATGCTTCGTCAAATTTAACAAGTTTCTTAAATTGTATGTATGCCAAAATTCCCTCGGGACTAACAATTACCTCAATATCAGACGACAAATTATGTTCTGCAAGTTGTACTCCGTCCACTGGTTCGGGATGCAGTCATACTGCCAATTCTTGTCACTACGGAGGTTCTAAATGCTCGGGGTATTCTTATGCAATAGACTTTGGGACAAATGTAAAATGTTCAAAAATAAGAACTGCTGCCCTGCAATGTAACATCGGGGCATGGACAAATTGGGAAAGTGATCATACCCACGTAAGCATAAACAACACAGATTGTGGTTGTGCTGAAAGTGGAAGTGGAAACTCTTGTGATGATTAATTAATTTTAATAGATAAAATTTTATGTCTAAAGAAAATCCTAAAAATAATATTGGAAAACCAAAAGGAGGAAATGGCGAGGTTCCAAAAATAACCCCAGAAACACTGGGACAACTTTTAAATGGTGGACAAGGATGGAAAAATGTCTTTCCCGCAGAAGAAGCGCCGCGAGAGCCAATCACGGAAAGTAGCGTGGATGTTTCGAAAGAAGAAGGTGTCCGGATGGTTCCAGAAGAGAAAGTTAAGGAGAAAGGAGGGGAAAAAGCCAAGCGAGCATCAAGGCCGGGGTCGGAAGAAATTTTACCAAGAAAACTGAAGAAGCCGAAAAAATCAAAAGAATCAATTAGAACAGCCGAAATTAACGAACCAATGGCCGTGCCAGATATTGCAGAAGAAACGGCAGAAAAATTAGAAGAAAAACAACCAGAAGCGGTGCAAGAAGTTGTGGCGGAAAAAAGCGAAGAATCTAATTTTGAAAAATTAAAAAAATTAAACTTTAGGGACTTAAAAGCAAAGATAAATATTTATGTTGCTGGATTGTTGTTAAAAATTAATGGACCGGAGGGGTTAAAAGATGATCAAATCAAAGAAGAGTTGGTAAAAATGTCTGAAATGGAAGAAGTGGCAGATGACTTTTTAAGGAGTAAAGATAGTTTTAAAACAAGATTATCGGATGAAGAAAAAAATAAATTTTGTAATGAATTAGAAAGCGCTCGGGATGGCCTTGTGAATTTGCGTAATAAAATTAGCAAAGAAGACGAAAAAGAGAAGACCGCAGAAGAAAGATCAGCACCAGAAGTTAAAAGATCTGTAATTGATTTAGCAGAATTGGACCCAAAAATAATCTGGTCAAGAATAGACACATTAAATCTCATAGATTTTGCTGTAGCGATAAATGATTATATTTTAAAAATAGAGTTAAAGTTAAAAGATTTAAGTCCGCTACAAACAGACGAAGAAAAACATAGAATGGCGGGAATAGGGAGAATGGCAATGGACAAACTTGATCACGCAGAAGAGTCAATAGGAAAAAACGAGTTAAAAACTGCCGAAGAAAATCTTAAAACATTGTATGATAAAATTAATCCCGGAAGGAAAGAAGAATCGGCATCAAAAATTGCTACCGACGTCCCCCAGAACGAAACAGAAAAACCAAAAAATGAAGAAGTGTGGGACAATTTGAATCGATTAGATGCCACAGAACTAACAAAAGAGATAAAAAAGATTATCGGTCAATTAAAAGACAAAATGGGAAAACTAAATTCGGAACAGACAGAAGAAGAGCTTCGCAAAATGACCGATATAGGCAGAATAGCTGAAGACATGTTGGGAGATGCAGACGAAAAAGCAAAAAGAAATAAATTAACAAACAAAGGCAAGGAGGTGTGTAACGAATTAGATCGCGAAGTCAATAATCTCAAAGAATTATACGACACATTAAAGAGATCAACAGAAAAAATGACAGACGAAGCCTCTGATGCTAGACAAGAAAAACCGGAAACAAAATCTTTTAGAAAAAGAAGATTTTATACTGAAGAAAAACGGCACGATGATAATCTATCTGCTTATGCCACATGGCAACTAAAAGAGGAGCGGGAAAATGTTAATAGCAAAATCAATAATCTAATTGATATATTGAAAATTGCAATAGATGAAAAAGATAAAAATGAGGTTTCGCAGGAAATTGAGAGTCTAGGAGAAAGATTGAAGATTATTAACAATATTTTATCTAGTCGAAAATCCGAGCCAGAACCGAAGATAGAAGACAAAAAAGAAGAAAATTTATCTCAAAAAATAGAAAGAAAGAAGCAAGAAATTGAAAAAGCGGAAGAATCAGCGTCGATTTATAGACCAGCAGGCGGTTTATTTAGAAGAAAACCGGTTGTGCGCGATTTGGGATATTATGGGGCTATGTATGGAGCTTCTGGTCTAGAAACTCTCAAGAAAGAACTAAAAGAATTACAAGCGGAAGAAAAACATGAAACCAAACAAGGAGAAAGATTTGAAAAAGAACTGGGCAAAGCACAGAAAATAATTTTTAAAGATGTTGCGAGGGAAATAACCAAAGAAGATAAAATTAAGCAGGCACTTGCTGATGGCCAAGAAATGCTTGGAATTAAAGATGAGGATAAAAAGAAAAAGAAAATCGGATTTTTTGAAAGAATGCTTTCAAGGATTTTCCCTGAAAGAGAATTAACAGAAAAACAAATTTTAAGGGCGGTTAATAAGAAGCCGATAAAAAGGGACTGGGACAAAGAAAGAAACCCAATGAAAGATAAATAATTCTTGATTTAAGCCCTCATAGCTCAATGGATAGAGCACTTGCCTTCTAAGCAGGTGATGTAGGTCCGATTCCTACTGAGGGCACCGAGTCAGACTCGGCTACGTATAAAGCATGAAAAAAGATAAAATCTTTATTTTTTTAATATTAATTTTGTGTATTGTGGGCGAGTTCACCCTATTAAATAGCCCCGCGTTGAGGGGTTCCTTTTTAATAAAAGGATTTAACAGGGTAAATTTTTTAATTGATTTGATTGAAAAGCCAGAACCATTCCCAGCAAAAGCAATTTATGTAACATTTAGAACCGCTGGAATGGGCAGAATGAATGAATTAATCGATTTAATAAAAACCACAGAATTAAATGCGGTTGTGATTGATTTAAAGGACTATACTGGCAGGGTTCCGTTCGAAACAAATAGCGAGATGATTAAAAAAATTGGTTCGGAGAAAGTTTTTATTAAAGATATCGATGGATTAATTAAAAAATTACACAAAGAAAATATTTATGTAATTGCCAGAATCGCTGTTTTTGAAGATAATTATTTGCCTAGAAAAAGAACGGATTTAGCAATAAGGGTGCCTGGCGGTGGAATTTGGGAAGACAATAATGGCTTGGGGTGGGTTGATCCGGCATCACAAGAAGTTTGGGATTATAATTTAGAAATCGCCAAAGAAGCGGTCAAAGTCGGCTTTGATGAAATTAATTTTGATTATATTCGTTTCCCTTCTGACGGGAATGTTTCTGTTGCCATTTATCCGTTTTGGGATGGAAAAACTTTAAAAAAGGAAATTATTAGGCAATTTTTTGAATATGTGCATCAAAGATTAAAACCATTAGGCGTGCCAATTTCTGCAGATTTATTTGGTTTGACCATGAGTAGCACAAATGATTTAGGGATTGGACAATGGTTAGAATACGCAGCTCCCTATTTTGATTATATTTGTCCGATGGTTTATCCATCGCATTATCCTCCAACGTTTTTGGGGTTTGAGAATCCAGCGGAATATCCATACGAAGTAATTTTTAGCGAACTAAAGAGAGGGAACGAGAGAATTGCCAGTTTGTCAGTTGTGTTTCCGGAAACGCCAATGGCAAAATTAAGGCCCTGGCTTCAGGATTTTAATATGGGCGCAATTTATGATGCGGGAATGATTGAATTGCAAAAACAAGCAACAGATGATGCGGGGGGAATGGGTTGGCTGTTATGGAATCCAAGGAATATTTATACAGAGGATGCTCTCCACAAAGAGTAGTAAGATTTGAGATAGTTGTGCCTGTAAAATAAAGACAGCATAGTAATGGACTTTTGGTTCTGGGCTGGCAATTGAAATAAATTAGAACCCGTTGGCTACAAATCAATAAATCAACAATACCTCTATAACGATTTTTAAGTTATTTCGTTCCGTTCTCTTTGTTTTGATGGAGCCGTGTCAAATCATCCAACTATTTGACCGAAACAGGTTCTGGTCTCGTGGTTTGAAATCTGACTGAAATCTTTTTGTTAACATCGACCTTTTGATTGATT